>CAZCPV010000149.1:3753-7646 GCA_964500765.1 uncultured Draconibacterium sp. | reverse complement strand
CCTGCGAAACAAAAAATATATGTTTCTAAACTGAAATTAATTGAAAATATTTTGTTTGTTTTCCGAATTATATTCTGTTGAAAATATTTTGCGATTTTAATTTTTAAAAATATATTTGTAAAAAACTTAAAATTTACCAAAATGAAGTACATTTTATCTATTATTTTAGTTCTTGTTATTTTTTCTGCAAGAACAGCAGCACAAAGCGTAAGTATTAATAATGACGGCAGTTCTCCCGATGCATCGGCAATTTTGGATTTAAAAAGTTCCGATAAAGGATTGCTTTTGCCCAGATTAACAAATGCACAAAGAGATAATATAAATTCCCCTGTTGCAGGTTTAATTATTTACAATTCCGATACAGGAAAATACCAAGTATATAACGGTTCTGTTTGGCAAGATTTAGCAGTAAATTCTTGTGTGCCTTCACAACCCGGAGTAATTTCTGGAATTTTATATCCCGAATGTTCCGAAACAGGAGTCTCGTATTCAATCAGTTCTGTGCCGAATGCAACTTATTACAGATGGACGGTGCCTCCCGGGGCATCTGTTGCAACAGGACAAGGTACAACAAATATAACCGTTGATTTTGCGTCTTTAGGAGGAAATATAAGTGTGAGAGCTGAAAGCGGTTGCGGAAACAGTCCTTACCGAGATCTCGGAGTAAGCATTGCAATACCCGACGCTCCCGGTGCAATAAGCGGAAATGCTTATCCCGATTGCAGTTCTTCCGGTGAAGTATATTCAATTTCTGCTGTAAACGGAGCAAGAAACTATACTTGGCAAGTGCCTGCCGGAGCATCAATTGTAAGCGGACAAGGAACAACAAGCATAACCGTTAGTTATACAAGTTCAACAACGGGAAATATAAGCGTAAGGGCAGAAAATGCCTGCGGAAACAGTGCTTATACCGATTTTCCGGTTACCGTTGCAATTCCTGCTGCTCCCGGAGCAATTTCAGGAGACGATACACCGCTTTGTTCAGAGAACAATATCGGATATTCAATAGCTTCCGTAAACGGAGCAACTTCTTATAATTGGACTGTACCCTCGGGAGCATCAATTGCAAGCGGACAAGCTACAACAAGCATAAATGTAAATTTTGGTACGCAAAGCGGAAATGTAAGCGTAAGAGCCGAAAATGCCTGCGGAAACAGTTCTTATACTGATTTTGCCGTTGATGTCGGTTCGTTGGCTCAACCCGGAGCTATTACGGGAGACGATACGCCTCTTTGTTCAGAAAATAATACAGCATACTCAATTACTGCTGTAAACGACGCATCATCTTATAATTGGACTGTACCTTCGGGAGCATCAATTACAAGCGGACAAGCTACAACAAGTATAACGGTTGATTTCGGAACGCAAAGCGGAAATGTAAGTGTAAGAGCTGAAAATGCTTGTGATAATTCCGATTATACTAATTTAGCTGTTGATGTCGGTTCATTGGCTCAACCCGGAGCAATTACGGGAAACGAATATGTTGATTGCAATGCTTCCGGTGAAGTATATTCTATTACTGCCGTGAATGATGCAAGTTCTTACGGATGGCAAGTACCTGCCGGTGCGACAATAACAAGCGGTTCTACAACATCAAGTATAACGGTTGATTTCGGAACGCAAAGCGGAAATGTAAGTGTAAGAGCCGAAAATGCCTGTGATAATTCAAATTATACCGATTTGGCAGTTTCTACCATTCCCGAACAACCCGGAAGTATTACGGGAGATAATGAGGTTTGCTTAAATGAAACAGGAGTTACCTATTCTATTACTCCGATTTCAAATGCAACATCTTATGAATGGCAGGTACCTGCCGGTGCAACAATAACAAGCGGTTCAACAACAACAAGTATAACGGTTGATTTTGGAACGCAAAGCGGAAATGTAAGCGTAAGAGCTGTAAATGCCTGCGGAAACAGTGCATATACCGATTTAGCTGTTGATGCCGTATTACATATTGGTTGTTATTATGCCGGAGGCGTTGTTTTTTATATTGACGGTTCAGGACAACACGGTTTGGTTTGTGCAGTAAGCGACCAAAGCACAGGAGCAGAATGGGGTTGTTACGGAACAACAATAAGCGGAGCCGACGGTACAGCCATAGGCACAGGAAACCAAAACACCATAGATATAGAAGCCGGATGTACCACCGCAGGAACAGCAGCCGATATATGTGCTAATTTAACATTAAACGGATATTCCGACTGGTTTTTGCCAAGTAAAGACGAATTAAATGTAATGTATCAGAACAAAGCCGATATTAACGCAACAGCAATAGCAAACGGCGGTTCTGCTTTTGCCGACGACTATTGGAGTTCGTCCGAGTTTGACTATGACTTCGCTTGGATGCATAACTTCGGCGGTGGCAATCAGTCCCAATACCCTAAGAACTACGGCTCAAATAAAGTGCGTGCAGTTCGGGCTTTTTAACTATTTAAGTGCGAAGCAGTTGTTTTTATAATAATCCGATGACTTGAATTCATCGGATTATTTATTGAAAAAAGAAAAAGCATGAAAAGTATGTGTTATCTTAAATTGCATTAAGACACTGAATGGCAAAACCCTGTCAGCGTCTTTATGATATGACATCGGTTTGCAGTATATTTTATTCAAACAGTAATTTGTAAGAATTTATAATAATTTTACGATATAACCGATAAATATTATAGTTTTTCTTTGTTATAACCGAAAATTATTATATTTATAAGATATGTCCGTAAAATTCATAACAAACCGGGAACACTACGAAGACGTAATCATGCAAATTACAAAAGCCCGCAAATTTGTGTGGATAGGAACTGCCGACATAAAAGATTTACATGTAAAACATAAAGGAAATGTCGTGTCGTTTCTCAGCGTTCTTAACGAACTTGTAAGAAAAAAAATTGCCGTTCGCTTGCTGCATGCAAAAGAGCCGGGTGTAAATTTCAGAAGAAGTTTTGATAAATATCCCGGACTTTGGGATGCCATGGAACGTCAACTTTGCCCGCGTGTTCATTTTAAACACATTATAATCGACGGAAAATTTGCTTATACAGGTTCCGCAAACCTTACCGGAGCCGGCTTGGGTATGAAAAATGAGAACCGAAGAAATTTTGAAGCAGGAATTATCACGACAGACACAAAATTTGTTGAAAATATCATGCAGCAGTTCGATGAAGTTTGGATAGGAAAATTTTGTAGAAGCTGCGGCAGAAAAAATTTTTGCGGCGACCCGATTATTTAACTGCAGCGGTTGATTCTTTTACAGAACAAGAGTTTAATCAAAAGTGAATATTTTATTTTTTAATTTTCAGTAATGTCAATTATATTTTTTATATTTGAAAAAAATACAAAACAATGGCAAAAAAATCAATAATCGATGAGGCAAAAGACTTGTTGTCATCATGGAAATCGGAAGTTGAAGAACGCGACGGCGAAATTCTTGAACGCAAACACAAAAGGGATGAGGATAACGAAAAACTTAATAAAGAATTAAGAGAGAGTTTTATTGAAGTTTCGAAGGATGTTAATGAAAAAGGCAAAAAAGCGTTAGAAATTTTTAACAAAGAGTTTAAAGAATTTTCGGAAACGGTAAAAGAAGGTACGGCAAATTTGTACAAAAAAGCCGAAATTGAAAAACATGCCGAGCAACTGCTTGATTTTCTGAACAAAGTAAAAAGTAAAGGTGCCGACAAATTTAAAGAAATCAGCGAAACAATTAAAACCAAACTGTCGGAACAAGAGGAAGAACTGAATTCTGAAATTGAAAAACCGGAAACAAAAAACGATGGTGAAAATATAGAAACTTTGATAAAACAGGCACAGGAAGAATTTGAAAGAGGCGGAGAGTAGGGGGACAGTTTTACGGCAGGCAGTCTTCAGTCTTCAGTTTTCAGTTTTCAGTTTTCAGT
>CAZCPV010000149.1:0-3653 GCA_964500765.1 uncultured Draconibacterium sp. | reverse complement strand
ATTTAAATTTTAAAATATGACATTCGACGAATCTAAAACCAAAATTATCGCAACGCTCGGACCTGCATCTTCCGGCAAGGAAACGTTAAGAAAAATGTTTTTAGCCGGACTGGATGTGTGCCGGATTAATTTTTCGCACAGCAGCCACGAAAAGGCGAAAAAAATTATCGAAACAATCAGAGACCTAAATGCCGAAACCGGTGCCGATGTGGCAATACTTGCCGATTTGCAGGGACCTAAATTAAGAGTCGGCGAAATGAAAAACGGAAAAGTCTTCTTGGAAAAAGGAAGTATTTTGGAATTTACCAACGAGGAAATTATCGGCGACGAAAAAAGGGTTTACATGAGCTATACCGAATTTGCCGAAGACGTAGAGGCAGGTGATGCAATTTTAATTGACGACGGGAAAATAAAATTGGAAGTTACCGAAACCGATAAAAAAGATACCGTAAAAGCCAAAGTTATACACAGCGGATTTTTATCATCAAAAAAAGGCGTAAATCTGCCGCATACAAATATTTCTTTGCCCAGCTTAACCGAAAAAGATATTGCCGATGCCGAATTTGCTTTAAGTCAAAATGTTGATTGGTTGGCACTTTCATTTGTAAGGCAGGTAAGCGATATTATCGAATTGAAACAAATGATAAAACGCAAACGAAAAAATACCTATGTTGTTTCAAAAATAGAAAAACCGCAGGCAATAAAAAATCTTGACGAAATTATTGCCGAAACCGATGCCGTTATGGTTGCCAGGGGCGATTTGGGTGTTGAAATGCCTTTTGACAGGGTGCCTTTGCTGCAAAAAGAAATTGTCGAAAAATGTATTGATGCTTCCGTTCCCGTAATTATCGCCACACAAATGATGGAAAGTATGATTACCAATTTTCGTCCTACGCGAGCCGAAGCAAACGATGTTGCCAATGCGGTGCTTGACGGTGTGGACACGGTAATGCTCAGCGGTGAAACTTCCGTAGGAAAATATCCCGTGCAAACCATAGAAAATATGCACAAAATTATTCAATATACCGAAAAACATCGTTACAATTATAATCGCGGTTTACCTCCGAAACCCGATTCCCCGCGATTTTTACGCGATAATGTGTGTTACAGTGCTTCCATAATGGCAGAACGGGTGGGAGCAAAAGCGATAATTACCTTTACGGAAAAGGGAAGTACGGCATCAACCATTTCCGGCTACCGACCGAAAGCCGATATTTATGCCTTTACGCGACACAAAAAATTATTGAGTGTTTTGTCTCTGCTGTGGGGCGTTCGTGCCGTATTGTTTGAAGAAGTTGCCGATGTTGATGCTGCAATTGAGCTGTCAATCAATATTTTAAAAGAAAAAAACTTACTCAAAAAAGGCGATTACGTAATTCATGTGGCAAGTACGCCGATGCACATTTCTCATAAAACAAATATGTTGAAAGTTACGAAAGTTAAATAAATATTACAGTTATGAAAAATACAGCTAAAAGTTTTATTCTTATCACTTTAATCTTTTTCAGTTCTTGTTCCGGACTTGTTGACAGTTTCGGAAAAATGACTAAAATAAAAGACAGCATTGAAACGGTTTATCCGAGTGCAGATGTCGGTATTAATATTACAAACGGGACTTATATAAATGTATCTTTAATAAATTCTGATTTAAACAATAAAAGCGAAGAGGAAAAAAGAAAAGCAGCAGAAAAAATCAGCCGAATAGTTAAATCTTATTACAAAGATAAACAAATGCAGGGAAGGTTATATTTT
The DNA here is from genome assembly GCA_964500765.1 of uncultured Draconibacterium sp. GTDB lineage: Bacteria > Bacteroidota > Bacteroidia > Bacteroidales > JAADGE01 > JAADGE01. The sequence continues at coordinate 1,901 of CAZCPV010000149.1, read as the reverse complement.
GTTAAACAAAAAAATTACATCATATATAAAGAATCTCAATCTGTCGGTATTGATTTAGATTTGAACGGAGAATAAAAATAACAATCCGTTTTATGCTTTTTAAAGATATTCAGGAAACAGAAAATTCTTTGTTCCCTGAATGTCCCTTTTTACAGCTAAAACGATGAGATACAAATGTTTGTTACTTTTGTGTCAAGACAACCGCGAAGTGCCTCAGCGAAGCTAAAAGTAAAAGCAAAAACTAATTACCCCGAAATAAACAATTTTTTATGCAAAACGGGGGTAGTGTTAAGGTTTTAATCACTATAATAAGCTCATTATAAGAAAATTGGCATTTCCCAAAACTCTCTATTGAAATGTAAAATTATAAATTTTATTTGATTATTGAAGCAGGAATGTCAAAAGTTAAACCGTCTTCGGCAATAAATGTATTCGGAAATATGTTTTTTGCTTCGGACAGGATTTGATTGTTGTCTTTATATCTTGATGAAAAATGTCCGATAATCAATTTTTTTACATTTGCTTTTAAGGCAATTGTTGCGGCGTCGGAAGCGGTTGAATGTTTTGTGATTTTTGCTGTTTCTTTCAGTTCTTCGGTAAACGTGGCTTCGTGGTATAAGATATCGGCATTTTTTATAAAAGGTATAATTTTCGGTTCAAAAACAGTATCCGAACAATAGGCATAAGAACGCGGTTTTCGGTCGGGAAGGGTTAGTTCTTTATTCGGAATTTTTTCTCCTTTTTCGGTTAAGTAATCTTTCCCCTTTTTTATATTAAGAATATCGGAAATGCTTAATTTATATTTTGAAATCAGTTCTTTTTTGATGTTTTTTTCTTTTTTCTTTTCTTCAAAGAGAAATCCGTAGGTTTCAATTCTGTGATTAAGCGGAAAATAACTTATTTTTATGCTTTTGCTTTCGTAGCATGTTTCTTTTTTTTCGGTATTCAGTTTGTGAAAAAAGATATTGAAATTCAAATCGTTTTTTTTGATAACCGTATAAACAATTTTTTGTAAATCTCCGGGAGCGTAAATGTGTAAATCATTTTTTCTGCCGAGCAGATTAAAGGAAGATATTAACCCGAAAATACCGAAAAAGTGGTCGCCGTGCAAGTGGCTGATAAAAATGTGATTTATTTTAGAAGCTTTCACTTTGTATTGTCGAATACGGATTTGGGTACCTTCGCCGCAGTCGGTTAAAAAAAACCGCTCATGTATATTTATAACATGAGCGGAAGGGAATTTTTTATAAGAAGGTAAAGCAGAACTGCTTCCTAAAATTGTAATTTCAAAAGACATTAATTATTACCGTTAATTTTTTGTTCGGCTTTTTCTAAATTATCCTCAATTTCCAGTACCGAATCTAATTGAGATATTGTAATTAATCGTTCAACCGCATTTTGTAATCCGGATAAAATAAATTGTCCTTTTGCATTTTTACACAAGCGATTAGCAACTAAAATTGAACTTAATCCCGAAGAATCACAATATTCCGTATTACTTAAATCAATAATCATATTTTTTTCACCGTTTCCGGCAATCATTACCAATTCCGACTTAAATGACGGTGCAATACTGGTATCAAGTTTTTTAGCTAATACTTGAATTACCGTATGATTATCTTTTTTTATTACGTCATATTTCTTTTCCATGATTATAATTTAATAAATTCGAATGTAAAGTTACAAAAAACGAATGAAAGATAAAAATCTTTCATTCGTAAATTTTTATTTAATCTTCTTTTGTTTCGTCTTTATCCTCTTTTTTCTTTTTTGAAGTCGTTTTCTTTTTCGGTTTTTCCTTTGCTTCATCTTCTTTTGCTTCTTCCGTCTTTTTTGTTTCGGCTTTTGCTTTTACCGTTTTTGTTTTTTTGACTTCTTTTTTTTCGTCTTCTTTTACTTCT
>CAZCPV010000148.1:0-7676 GCA_964500765.1 uncultured Draconibacterium sp. | reverse complement strand
TTCTTCATTTTTATCTTTAAAACAAAGTTTTGCATTGTAATACAAATTTTGAAATACGGTTAATTCTTCAATTAGTAAATCGTCTTGAGGAATGTATCCGATAACGCCTTCGAGTTCTCCGCGGTTGTGATGAAGATTAATTCCGTTAATTCTTACTTCTCCGGAAGAGGGTGTTGTAATGCCCGACAAGGTGTTTACGAGTGTTGTTTTACCGGAACCGCTGGCTCCCATAATACCTACTAATTTTCCGTGATCAACGGAAAAACTGACATCTCTTACACCGATATCACCGGTTTTAAATTGATATTGTAAATCTTTAACAATAAATGACAGTTTGGAAATTTTCATATCCCGCATAAATCGGGCAACCACGTCGCTGTAATGAACCGGTTTTCCTTTCGGCAATTTTATGACACTTCCGGGTGCAAACAGATAAACTCGGTTATTATAAACATTCGTACTGTTAAGAAATACATCTTGTTTTCCCGTGTATTTAAGGAAATACAAGTCGGCACTTTTAATTTGAAGAATTAAAACACTGCCGTGTAAGCTTTCCGACAATATGTGCTGCGATTTTTCGTGTGTGTGTTCTTTGTCATTAATAATTAAAACGGATTCGGAATCTAATTCTCTGTAATCGTCTTGAATGACAAAGTTTTCAATTTCTTTATATTCTTTTGAAGTTAAATTAAAAGCATCGGCAACAACGGCAATAATCTCCATTCGTTGCTCGGTTAATTTCTTTTCGACATTAATAAGTTCAAACAAACGAGCAAGAACAATTACTTTTTGTTTGTGATTCAGGGTTTTGTTAATTTTACGGCAAATTCCCATAACTCTTACGGAATCAACCATTTTAACCTGTCCCGAAGAGTCGGGTACTTTCCCTTCTTTCTTTTTTCGTTTTTTTTCTTCTCTTTCGGAATGCTTGATAAACAAATCCATATATTCCTCAACCTGAGATTTGCTTAATTGAGAAGCTAAAAATATTCTGACGAATTTTTCTTCCTGAACAGCAACCCCTTCATCTTGTTTTGCAATAATTGCAAACAGTTGCATTAACGCTTTTAATATTTCTTCACTCATAGTATTAGATTATACGAAACTGAATACAGCATTATTTTTCGTCAAAAACGAATCAGTCAATAGAATAGCTGACTTGCTCAAAAGGTACTTCAACAATATCTTCGTATTCTTCACCGGCTTCTTCCATATCCTCATCGTCGTCCGGGTAATGCCATCTTACGAGAACATCGTGCCCTGCTTCACTCATATCCTCTAATTTTAATAAAATATCCAACAATAATTTTGAGGATGCCGTATTAAAATATTCAAGTTTAATGTTTAAAACGGTTTTTTTAAGCGGATTCTCCGAATACTCATCTAACCATTCTAAAATAGGATCGTAAAAAGCAACAACGTCTTCCGGCAAAGATCGTCCGGAAATCTCCATAAACGGATTTTCGGGATTTGCATCTAATGTAACTTGGGGAGTATCATCCGTACCTTCAATTTTAATTATTCGCATAGTTTTGTTATTTTGTTCTGAATATTGTTGATGTTAATACAAAATACGATTTTTTATCATTTAAATCTAAAAAAGTATATATTAATTGTTCACCTGTTTTTCTTACCATATCAATAAATCCTAATCCGGCACCGCCTTTATCGGATAATTTTCCGAATTTAATCTTCTTTTTATAGAGTTCTTTTAATGTTTTTTTATTTCCCGAATTAATTTTTTCGATGTGTTCTTTTAATGCCGGAATTTTTTCATTTAAAACAACATTTCCGGTTGTTATGTTATATTCCTGATCATCTTTGGTAACCAAAAAAATTCCTTGTCCGTCGTACATTGAATTTGCTGATTTCCTTTCGGAAGAATGTTTGCTTATATTTTGAAGAGATTCAACCATTACATGAAATACTCTTTTTTGAATTGCATTTGATTCATTAGTTAAAGCAATATGACTTTCGGCTAAGGAACTGAATGCTTTTGTAATTTCGTGTGTTATTTCTCCTTCATAAGCAAATGTAACATCACTTTCCTGCATTACTTTATAGAAATCATAAGCAAAATGCAATTTATCTTTATTTTTTTCGGATTCCGACATACAAAAATATTTAAAATTCTATACCGATAAATAATATATCATCAATTTGTTTAAAATTCTTCTTCCATTTTTCAAAATCGTCCACAAAGTAATTATAATATTCTTTCATTGAAAAATTATTTTTTTCAACAATAATATCTCTGATTCTTCCTGCTTGATATTTTCTGCCTTCATCTCCGCCGATTTGATCCGGCAATCCGTCTGTAAATATAAAAATTTTATCTTTTTTAGCAATATCTATTTGATAATTTGTAAATTTTTCTTCTCCTTTACCTCTTCTTGACGCAACGGATTTACCGCCGATTGACATTCTGTCTCCTTTATATCTGCTTAATTCATTACCTTTTAAATAAAATAAAGGTCGATGAGCTCCCGCAAACTCCAATTTATTTGTTTTGTAATTAATTTTTACAACGGCAATATCCATGCCATCCCGTGCTTTTGAATCCGGTGAATCTTGTTTTAACGTACGTTTTACACGAATGTGCAGTTCATCTAATATTTCTGATGCCGTTTTTTTTTCGGGACTGTTTAATATGCTGTTTAATGAAAAATAGGCAATAAATGAGATTAATGTACCGGGTACGCCGTGTCCGGTACAATCAACAGCTGCTATATAAATTTCTTCATCGGTAACATAAAACCAAGGCAAGTCGCCGCTTACGACATCTCTGGGTCGATAAAACATAAAGGAATTCGGTAAATAGCGTTTTATAATATCAAAATCGGGAATAATAGCGGATTGAATCCGTTGAGCATAGTTGATACTTTCGGTAATATTTTTATTTTTTGTTTCAATTTCTGTTTCAATTTCTTTTCGTTCGGTAATATCGTGAACGACAAACAGAATTGTATTTAATTTTTCATTTTCTCCGTATTCGGGAATAGCATTGAATTGAACAATTCGTTTAACATTGTCGATATTAAAAATAGTTTCTTTTTGTATTTCGGTATGTTCGGTGATTGTTTCTTTTGTAACGGATTTAATAAATTCCTTAACTGTTTCTTCAATAGCTGAATTATCAATATTGTTCCCTATTAATGATTTAGGGTTTAATCCGATAAATCGTTCGGTTGCAGGATTTGCATAAAAAAATGTACCGTCAGCTCCCATCCGGATAATCATATCGGGACTGTTTTCGGATAATGCCTGCATTTCGCTGCTTAAGCGTTTAATAGTTTCTGCCTCTTTACGCTCCGTGATATCTCGCGTATTAAATAAAATTCCGTTAATAGCAGGATTGCTCAGTTGATTTCGACCGGTGGTTTCCAACCATAATTGTTTATTGTTTTTGTCAATATACCGATATTCGAACGTTTTTTCTTCATTCGGATTTTCTAATAAAAATTGAAAAATTTCTTTAAGAATTCGGTCTCCTCTGTCAAATCTGTTTACACCGATCATTTCATCGGGAGAAAATCCCAAAATACTTTTAACTGACGGGCTGACATATTGTACAATTCCTTCTTTATCATAAATTGTAATAACTTCGGAAGCATTTTCCAGTAATGCATGGAGACGTTTTTGCCCTTGTTCAACTTCGGCAATTTTTTGGGCAAGTTCAATATTTGATTTTTCCAATTCAACCTGCGTTTTCTCCATTTCTTTGGCGTTCTTCCTGAGTTCTTCTTCATTACGCCTTAATTCATCGGTTAATTTTCGAGACTCTTTAAGAAGTTTTTTTGTAGTTGTATTGGCTTTAATATTAAATAATGTTTGGCCGATTATTCCCTTTAATTCTTCAAAAAGCAAAAGCAAATTTTCCGGTATTTCATTTTTTAAAAATGCTAATTCTATTGCTCCCTGAATTTTTTCGTCTCCGAGTAAGGGTAAAATAACTAATGCTTTCGGCTTTTGTTCACCTAAAATACCGGACGTTATTGTAATAAAATTATCGGGAAGATTTTTTCTGTAAAGAATTGCTTTTTCATAAGACGCTTGTCCTATTATCCCTTCACCCAACTTATATTCGGTTTGTAAAAATTTTTCTTTACCGTAGGCATAAGACGATACAGAAATTAATTTTTGGATTTCATCATCAAAAACATAAAAAATGCCTTGAACGGCTTCTGAATATTCCGTTAAATTTACTAATATTTCATATGCTAAGGGTTTAATTTCATTATGTTTTCTTAAAATTTCATCGAATAAATTTTTGCCGTCAAAAATCCATTTTTGTTTTTCTTCGGTTCTGTGTTTTTGCAACAAATTTTCTTTCATCTCATTAAGAGATTGACCTAAATCGTCGTCGAAATAAATATTTGCTGTTTCCGAATACTCTCCGTTTCCGATTTTTTTTACGTATCCGGAATATTTTTGGATTAAATTTTCTTTTAAAAGAAGTTGATTGTAAATTTCCGTTCTTTCATTTAGCAATCGTTTGGATAAGAAAAAAGAAATTCCCGTCGTCAGAATCGGGATTAAATCAACAATAAAAAGTATCGGATTTGAAAGATGAATATCCGTAATATTTTGAAAATTAAATTCAATATTATTACTGAAAATATAATAAAACCAAGCAGCAGCAGGGAAAAACAACCCGAAAATAAAACTGTTCAGAACAATTTTCCAAGTTGTCGAATTTCTGACGGCAAATATATTATTTATTCGATTGCTCATTTTTTAGATTTTACGTCTGATAACCAGTCTGCATATTTTTTTTCCGAAATGGTTTCATATTTTTTTAATATCCTTTCTTCTCTTTGTTTTAATTTCAATATTTCATTATCGGGAATATTACCGGATTTTTTTACATTTTTGAATATACTGCTTATTTCTTTTTCTTTTTCTGAAATTATATGAATTTTTGCGTTCAATTCTTCTTTTAATATTGCATTTTTTTGTTTAAGCTCTTCTCTGTACGTACTGTTATCCGCCAACATTAAAATCCGGATTATTTCTCCTTTCTCATTTCTTACGGCAGAAAAAAAGCTGCTTGTTTTCAATTCGGAATTTTCTTTTGTAATAAAAATTATTTCCTGTTGTGTATAATTATTTTTAGAAACTTCCGAATAAACATCTTCTAAAATTTTCTTTTCTTTATCTTTAATAAAATCAACAAATCCCTTATTTCGCATTTCCGTTTGCCTGTATCCTAATCGACTTAAAAACAGTCCGTTAACGGAGCTTATTTTTCCGGCAGTCGTTAATTCTGCTTTAAAAAGAACTTTATCGATTACCGTAGTTAAAGCATTCATCTCCGATACACTTCTTTTTGTTTCTTTTTGTGCATCTCTTAATTCACTTATTTTCTCGGACATTTCGGTATCTCTTAATGCCAATTCTTCCGATTTTTTTTGTGTTTCTTGTAATAATTCTGATGTTTTTTCTGAAATTTTTGTTGTTTCCAATGTTTTGGCGATATCTTCCGCAATATTTTCAATAAATTCGATTTCATTTTTCTTGAACTCGTAAAAAGAAGCTATCTCAATAACACCCAGTATATTATCTTCGGTTTTTAACGGAATTATTAATATGTTTGTCGGTGCAGACTCTCCCAAACCGGATTCGATTTGCATATAATCTTCGGGAACATCGGTTACAACAATCGTATTTTTTTCTGCGGCACACATTCCTACAAGTCCGTCGCCGATTTCAATTCTTTTTGTAAGTAATTTTATTCTGTCATAAGCAAAGGCAGAGATTAATTCGAGGAACGGCTTCGATTCGTCTTCATTCAAAATAAAAAATCCGCCTTGTGCCGCATTCAAAAATTTAACCATATTTATCAGAGAGGTTTCTGCTAAATTTTTAATTTCAAAATTTGCTTCTCTCAGAATATCGTTAAATTTAGCTTTTCCTTCCGAGAACCACTGTCTTCGTCGCTCTTCTTCCAGTCGTTTATTATTTAATTCAATATTTTCTTTTAATTTATCTCTTAAATTGATTAATGATTCCTGAACCGAATTTATTTTTTCGGAAGATAAAAAGTCAATATCGTAATTATCGGAAAGTAAGCTGTTTATAAAATCAGCTATTTCGGAAAATTTTAAATTAACAGAACTAATGCCGGCTGAAATCGGTTTAAATTCATCGCTGCTTACAAAGTTTACCGTATTTTCGGTTTTAGTAATATTTTGAACCTGTAAGCTCAAACCGTTTATATCGTCGGTAAGTTTATTTTTTATTCTGAAATAAATATATATTGCCGAAAACAGAATTAATAACAAAGTAAAAATATCCGTAAAATTCTTTTTGAAAATATAAGAAGACACCGATTTCCGAAATAATTTTTCAGTAATTTTAATTTTCTGAATTATAAATAATAAATTTGAATTTAAAACACTCCGTTTTTTTTCAATATATGAATTTTCGGAACCCGAATATTTTTTTAAAATTTCAATTGTTTTTTTTAGTTTTTTTTCAATTTCCGAAAAACTTTGACGATAATTTTTATTTATCGGAGTTATTTTATTATTGAGTAAAAGTTCATCTGCTTTTCCGCCTTCGGTCAGCAATGAAAGGTATGTTTTAACAATAGTAAATTGAGATATCTTATTTTCTGTCGAAAAAGTTTCACCGTTAATTTCATCATTAATTTGATTTAAGAGATTCAACAGCTTATCGGTAAGAATAATTTTGTTTTCTGTATCGATTATTTTTTTATTGTAATAACTTGTTAAGACGTAATTTAAAATACTGAGAATAAAAATTATTGATAAAAATATTTTAATTCCGCTTATTATTGAATTTTTTTTCGAAGCCATAATCGATTTTATAAACCTTTAATTAAAACAGAAATTTAACAAATAAAAAGGTATAAGATTTCAAAAATAATATTTTTTTTAATTTTGTGAAAATCAGATAAGGAATTATTACGGGTTCAATCCTTTTTTCTGATTAACATCAAACCGTCTCTCAAGGGTAACATCAAATTTTCAACAGATTCATTATTTTGAATATAATTATTAAAATCAATAATTCCTTGTGCGGAAATATCGTTTTTTGAAATCTTTTTTACAACTTTTCCGTCCCAGAGGACATTATCCGCAATAATAAAAGCACCTGGTTTTAACTTGGGAAAAACCGCTTTAAAATAATTTACATAATTCGGTTTATGGGCATCAATAAAAACTAAATCAAACAATTCCGGTATTTCGGGGATTTTTTTTACGGCATCTCCGATTAATACTGTTATTTTATCGGAAAATCCGGCTTTTTTAACAAATTCGTCAATAATCGATTTTCGTTCGTCATTAATTTCAATTGTATAGAGCAAACCGTTTTCTTTCAGTCCTTTTGCCAAACAAATTGCAGAATAACCGGTAAAAGTTCCGATTTCCAAAATTCTTTCGGGTTTTATCATTTTACTGATAAATTCTAAAAATTTCCCTTGTAAATGCCCGGATAACATTCTCGGGTGAACGGTTTTCAAATGTGTTTTTCGAGCTAATTCAGTTAAAATTTTATCTTCTTTATCACTATGATTAACAATATATTGAAAAATATTTTTTGTCATTTCCACAGTATCATTTTTTGATAAACCTTAAAATACTTACTTTTGAAATTATAAACAAAGGTAAATGTTTTTTAAAGATATAGATGACCATAAGGCAATTAAA
>CAZCPV010000147.1:0-7686 GCA_964500765.1 uncultured Draconibacterium sp. | reverse complement strand
TGCAAAATTACTGACCGAAAAAATCCGATTTGACGGTGTTTTGGACGAAGCAATTTGGCAATCGGCAAATTTTGTTTCAAATTTTACGCAACGGGAACTTAATTTCGGGCAACCGGTAAGCGAGAAAACGGAAGTTGCCGTTGTTTACACAAAAAATGCACTTTATTTCGGTGTTCGCTGCTATCAAAATCCGAAAACGCTTACCGCAAAAAATATGGGTGTCGATTTTGATGTCGAATCAGACGATAATTTCAGAATTGTTATAAGCCCGTTTAACGATAATCGAAGCGGCTATTTTTTTGCAATAAACCCCAACGGTGCAAGAAGCGATATTTTAATTGCCGGAAATGAAGACGGAAACGAAGATTGGAACGGTGTATGGGATGCCAAAACAAGTATCACAAACGAAGGTTGGTTTGCCGAAATATATATCCCGTTCAGTACTTTGCAATTTAAAAATGACAATAATTTTAATTGGGCGATTAATTTTGAACGCGATATTGTTTCAAAAAACGAACAAGCACTTTGGCAGGGATGGACACGCGACAATTCGATTTTTGCCGTTGTAAATGCCGGAAAAATTACCGGACTGAAAAATATTACCTATACAAAACGTTTTGAATTAAAGCCCTATACACTTACGGGAATTCAGTACAATCGTGATGATAAAAACGATTTTCCGATAAAATTCGGTGCCGATTTAAACGTAAATATCACACCCTCGCTGAAATTAAACTTAACAAGTTTTACGGATTTTGCCCAAGTGGAATCCGACAGAATTCCGGTAAATCTTTCGCGTTTCAGCGTATATTATCCCGAAAAACGTGCCTATTTTCTGGAAGGTTACGATAAATATCAATTCTATCTCGGCGATAGAAATAACGTGTTCTATACACGAACACTCGGAACCGAAAACGAACAAATTGTTCCTATTATCGGGGCTGTTCGCCTGTTCGGAAAAGCCGGAAAGAACAATATCGGTTTTATAAATCTTGAAGAAGGAAAAATCGACAGCATTTCGGCAACCAACAACACGGTTTTCAGATATAAATATGACATCGGAAAACAATCCTACATCGGCGGTGTTTTTACGAATAAAATCAACAATACGGTTTCAAACCAAGTTTTCGGTTTGGATGCATCGTATCGTACTTCGGAATTTTTGAAAAATAAGAATTTGACACTTACGGCAAATGTTGCGGTGAGCAGTGAAAATTTTTCCGTATCTGAAAATGCGTTGACTTACAGACTTTTTGCCGACTATCCCAACGACCTTATTGACAACTACATGAGCATTGCAAGTATGCAGGAAGGTTTTAATCCGGAATTGGGCTATATGCGAAGAACAAATTACCGCTCTTACAGTTGGTATTTCAGAATTACACCGCGAATTTTTACAAAATACGGCGTAAAAAAAATGATTTTTAAACCGTGGGGATTTACTGTTTATCGAACATTGAATACCGGCGAACTCGAAAGTCTTTGGAACGAAACCCGCCCGCTCGGTGCCGTATTTAAATCGGGCGAACGTTTTGAAGTAAATTTTAAGCAACTTTTTGACCGATTGGACGAGGGCTTTGACCTTACCGACGAAATTACCATACCCGAAGGACGCTATTGGATGTTCAGAGACGAACTGCAATTTGAAACAAACCAAGCAAGACGAGTTTGGATTAGTTTATTTTATAATTGGGGCGGTTTTTATACCGGAAAAATAAAAACTTTTGAAGGCGAAGCCGGTTTTAATATCAACAAACATTTCAATATCAATACGAGTTATACTTTTAATAAAGTTATTCTTCCGCAAGGAAACGTAAACACTCACGAAGTTGCAAGTTACATAAATTATGCTTTTAATACTCGACTGAATATCTCATTTTTCGGTCAGTGGAACAGTTTGGAAAATGTGATGCTTTATAATTTCCGACTGCATTGGATACCGAAAATCGGTTCGGATATCTATTTGGTATTCAATACAAATTACGATGAACCGATTAAACAAATCGAACTATTGAAACCCGAAACAAGTGCCGGCATTTTGAAATTGGTTTGGAGATTTACATTTTAACTTTTTTATATGAATATAAACGATGTAAAATATAACAAATCGGAAAAAATGATTTCCGAAAATAAAAATATAAGAACAGAAATAAAAGGTTTAGGTCCTGAAATAAGAGTTTTAAGAAAAAGCAGAATATCTGTAACTAACGAAAGAATTATTATTTCTCAAAAATCCTTGTTCGGTTCATATATCGTTCAATTTATTATTTGGTTAGACAAACCTGATAATGAAAAAATACACCTTTTAAAAGGTTTCTCGGAAATATCTGTTTCAAAAAATAATATAAATGAAATTTCAGTAAAAAGAAAAATTATAACCGAAATAAATTTTGATAACACATTAAAATACATTCGAATATTTCTTGAAAAAGAAAAATTATTTCTCAAAAAGTAAAGTTTGATAAAACAAGAAAAACATAAATTTTTCAATATTGATACTCAATTCAGTACATACTAAAATTCTTACTAAAAAAAATTACTTTAATTTAAAAACTTTCCGACAGACATATTTTTAAATATAAATTTTATATTTGTATAAAAATATTTTTAATGCAAAAAGTCGGTTATATATTTTTCAGAATACTTGTTTTTACGTTTTCTTTAATACCTTTTTGGGCACTTTATATTTATTCCGATATCCTGTATTTTTTCTTTTTCCGTGTTTTCGGCTATCGAAAAAAGGTTGTTTTTTCTAATTTAAGAAATTCGTTTCCCGAAAAAACAGATGCAGAGATTTTAAAAATTGCAAAGGGTTTTTATAAAAATTTGAGTGATATTACACTTGAAAGCATAAAAGGACTTTCGATGCGTAAAAAAACCTTATTAAAAAGATACAAAGTAATTAATCCGGAACTTGATTATGAATATTTTGATAAAGGTATTGATGTAATCGGTTCCGGAAGCCATTTTGCAAATTGGGAATGGGGTGTTCTTTGTTTCAGTTTGCAATTTAAACATAAAACTTTTGGGTTATATAAACCATTGTCTAACAAATATATAGACATGTATGTCAGAAAGGCAAGAGCTGCGTGGGGTATGCATCTTGTTCCTATTAATGAAACAGGCAAACATTTTTCCGAAAAACAAGATAAACCGTCAATGCACATTATGGTTTCGGATCAAAGTCCGTCAAATTTAAAGAAAGCAAGATGGTTTGAATTTTTAAATCAAGATACGCCGTGGTTGCACGGTATGGAAGATTATGCCAAGAGATTTAACTTTCCGATACTACACGGAGATGTTCAAAGGGTAAAAAGGGGCTATTACGAAATAGAGATGAAACTTTTGGAAGCAAATCCTCAACAAACAAAAGATAGCGAGATTACAAAGAAATATGCTGCATTGCTTGAAGAGATAATTCGTAAAAAACCCGAAAATTGGCTTTGGTCGCACAAACGATGGAAACACAAAAGGACTGAAAGTTGAAAAACAGTCATATCTTAAATTTCTAATTCCAAGAACTATGTCACACAAATACACTTTCAAACAAAAACTCAGATACTATTTCGATAACACCTTATCGCGAGGCACAAGTTCAATAATTATGTGGCTTGCAGTAGTTTCACTTTTAGTAATTATTGTTTTCGGAATTATTTATACTGTTTCCGGAATAAATATGGAAGGCGAAGAAGGAATGGGCATCTTTGAAGCTATGTGGCAAACCTTGCTTCGCTCAATAGATCCCGGAACAATGGCAGGCGATACCGGCTGGGTATTCAGACTTATAGGTCTGTTAATTACCGTCGGAGGAATTTTTATTTTAAGTACGCTTATCGGTGTTCTTACAACCAGTTTAGACGAAAAGTTAGACCAATTACGAAAAGGACGTTCAATGGTTCTTGAAGAAAATCATACTTTAATACTCGGATGGTCGCCGAAAGTTATTCAAATTATATCCGAACTAATTATTGCCAACGAAAATCAAAAAAAACCGAGAATTGTTATTTTATCGGAAGAAGATAAAGTTGAAACGGAGGATACCATTCGAGAAGAAATTACGGATACGAAAAATACCAAAATTATCTGTAGAACAGGAAGTCCTTTGGATTTAACGGATTTAAAAATAGTTAACCCCGACGGTGCACGCTCGATTATTATTATTTCACCCGAAAAAGAAAATGCCGACACCTATGTCATAAAATCCATTTTGGCACTGACACTTAACCCCAATCGGAAACAGGGAAAATATCATATCGTTGCCGAAATAAAAGACGAAAAAAATACGGAAGTAGCTCAAATTGTGGGGAAAGACGAAGCTATGTTTGTGCTTTCACCCGATTTAACGGCTCGAATTACGGCACAAACCTGTCGCCAATCCGGTTTAAGCATCATTTATCAACAACTGTTTTGCTACGAAGGCGATGAAATGTATTTCAAAAACGAACCGTCCCTTGTCGGAAAAACCTATAAAGACGCTCTTTTTGCTTACAACACTTCCGCCGTTCTCGGATTTGAAGACAAAAACGGAAAAGTTTATATTAATCCGCCTGCGGATACGATTTTGAAAGAAGGCGACCTAATTTTGGCAATTACTGAAGATGACGACACCATTATTTTATCCGATATTTCGGATTATAAAATTAATAAAAATGCCGTTCTGAAAACCGAAGCAAAATCATCCGTAAAAAAAGAACGAAATGTTATTCTTGGTTGGAATAACAGAGGAAAAATTATTATTCGGGAATTAGACGAATATGTTGCCGAAGGTTCCGAAACAGATATAATTTCCGATTTTGATACCGAAAAAGCGGAAGCTGTCTTAACCGAACTAAAACCTTTAATAAAAAATCAAACCGTTAAATTTACTCAAGGCGATATTACAAGCAGCAAAGAACTCGAAAAAAACGATATTACCGCTTACGACAATATTATAATTTTGAGTTATTACGATATGGACGAACAGGAAGCCGATGCAAAAACGCTGATTTGCCTTCTGCATATCAGAAATATGGCTGATAAAAAAGGAAAAAAAGTAAATATCGTCAGCGAAATGTTCGACCAAAAAAATCGAGAACTTGCCGAAGTTACCAAAGCCGATGATTTCATTATAAGCGAAGATTTAATCAGTTTATTTTTAACGCAACTATCTGAAACACCTGATTTAAAAAAAGTTATGGACATTCTTTTTGAAGCCGAAGGTTCCGAATTTTATCTTAAAAATGCCGAAGATTATGTAAAACTCGGCGAAACAATAAATTTTTATACCGTTTTGGAAGCTGCATCCTATAAAAACGAAACAGCCGTCGGGTATCGAATTATAAAATATGCACATTCGGTTGAAAATAATTACGGCATAAAAGTTAATCCCGATAAAGATAAGATGATAACTTTCTCCGAAGGCGATAAAATTATTGTTTTGGCGGAAGATTAATAAACCGTCTGTTATATCATCAAAACCTGTCAAATTTAAAAGTCTGACAGGTCTTTTTTTGCAAAATAATAACTGCAAGATTAATGTTCTTTTTTAATAACAATCAGTATTATCATTTCCAGACGAGCAACCAAAAATACCGCTAATCCGAATATTACTGAATTCAAAGATATTTTCAATCCTCCGAATATTAATCCCGCCGCAGACAAACTATTTTGTATTTGAATTGATTCAAAAATATTATACAATTGAATTGTCTCTCCTAAAAAACCCCATATTAAAACCAACCATCCGAAAGATGATATTAAATCTATAATTTTTCTTTTTGATTTAAAAATAAGTCCGAAAACAAACAAAATAAAAATCAAAATTAATGAATATAAAATAGGATACATAAAAATTGTCCGCCTTCAATAAATAATATTCTGATTTGTTTCATAATACACTATTTTTATTTTGAATTAAATCCATAGCCCGCTCACTTATTGCCGTAATACTCAATGACGGATTTACGCCCGGATTTGCCGAAATCATCGAACCGTCGCAAACATACATATTTTCATAGCCGAAAACTTTATTGTTTTTATCAATAACACCTTCATTTGCATCCTTACCCATTACCGCACCGCCCAAAATATGTGCCGTTGAAGGAATGCCGGTAATGGTTTCGGTAAGCATAACGGTAGGTTTTCCGTCAATTATTTCGGCATATTTACGGGCAAATTTGTGTGCTTCGGGTATAAAAGCTGTCGGTTTTTTGCCCTTTTCGGCTTTTGTACCGATACCGAATATTTTTTTGCGAAGTTTTAACGTGCTGTCGATATGTTGCATAAATAAAATCACGGATGTTTGCTTTCCGAAATCGGGTGCAAAAAATACTTTCAGCCATTTTAAAGGTGCCGAAAACGGAATTGTAAACAATTTTAAAATTCGCAAAAAGAAGTTTTTTTCGCTTACCATCGGCATAACTAAAATTCGCCAAAAGCCGGAGCCCTTGCCGTATCTTACCGGCTCAACATTGCTGTTTTCGTCCAATTCAATTATCGATCCTATGGCAATTCCGTCCGACATATTTTTACTTTTATCGGCTGTTACGGTGAGAATTAATGCTTCATTGTTTGTTCTGATATTATTTCCGACCGTTTCACTTAAATTCGGCAGATTTTTTCTTTTTTGTTTCAGCAGAAGCGGAACGGTACCGAGCACACCGCCTGAAAATACAATTCCTTTTGCTTTTATGCTATGTTTTTTCTTAAACAGTTCTGTCGATTGCCTGAAAATAATTTCATAACCCGTTTTTCCGTTTTTTCCGTCAAGCGGAATAATGTCCGTAACCTCTTGTTCTGCAATAATTTCGGCACCGAGCTGTTGTGCAAGATGCAAATAGTTTTTATCCAAAGTATTTTTTGCATTATGGCGGCAACCGGTCATGCACGCACCGCACTGAATACATCCTTTTCTTGTCGGTCCTTTGCCGTCGAAATACGGGTCATCAACCGTAAGGTCTTTTTCTCCGAAATATACGGCAACTTTTACGGGTCTGAATTTATCTTCTTTCCCCATTTCTTTCGCCAATTGCTTGAAAGCCGAATCACTTTCGCCGAGATAAGTATTTTCCGTAGCACCGAGCATTTTCCAAGCCGTTTCGTAATGCGGTTCCAATTCTTTTTCCCAATCGGCGAGTTCTGCCCACGAACCGTGCTTAAAAAACGGCTTTTTAGGTTTGGGCAAGGTATTGGCATATACCAAAGATCCGCCTCCCACACCTACGCCGCTCATTGCCGAAATATGTTTCAGAAAACTTATTTTTTGAATACCGAAAAGCCCGAATGCCGGCATCCAAAGCCATTTTCGTAAATTCCAATTTGTTTTGGGAAAATCTTTGTCTTTGTACCATTTACCTTTTTCAATTACCAAAACTTTATATCCTTTTTCGGAAAGTCGCAAAGCCGAAACCGAACCGCCGAAACCGGAGCCGACTATCACAAAATCGTATGTATTTTTTTTCGGACTCATCAGTATATATTTATTCAAAAATAAGAAAAAATATCAACTGTCCGAAATATGTTGTATAATAATCTTGTTTTATCAGTTAATGCTTTGTATTATATTGTAACAGAATGACAAAGACATCGTTTTTGCTGAGCGGAGGATGTTTTTTTAAACAATGTCGCCTTTGGAAAGACGACTTACATTTTACTTTCCGAAATATGTTGTATAAAATGTCGGAAGGAATAAAATTTTATATACTTTTG
>CAZCPV010000146.1:0-7706 GCA_964500765.1 uncultured Draconibacterium sp. | reverse complement strand
TCTGTCTTCATATCGTATTTTCCAACTTGCCGACAAATTTTTATAAATTTTATGCCGAACGGATAAAACCGCTTTATGTTTCAAGTAATCCAACGCATATTTCGAGATGTATTCGCCGCTTTGCTTTACTGTGTTTATATTAGAATAAGAAAAACCGATTTGTTCCGGAAAACGGAAAGATGAAAATTTGTAATTTATACTAAACTCTGCTCCGTCGGTTATCAATTCGGTGATATTCAGCGGTTGCCAATCAACGGTATCGGAAATTCGCACCCAATCAATTGTATTTTTCCCGTTTCGTCTGAAAACGGATATATTCGAATACAAATTCTCACTTAAATATTTTAATCCTATTTCGCAGTTTAAAGCCGTTTCCGGTTGTAAATCCGGATTTCCTTTGTTTACGGGACCGTCGTAATACAAATCGGTAAAAGTGGGTAATCTTGCCGATTGATTGAAAGAAGCAAAAGATTTTAACCGTTTGGTAAGAGCAAAACTTATATCAATTCCGCCGGAAAAATTTTGTTTAAATTCCGAATTTAAATTTAACGAAGCACCTGCCGAAACACTTAATTTTTTGTATTTAAAAAAATGTTCCGCATAAATATTAAGATTGTTTCTCGATTTTGATTTTGTGAAAGTACCGAAGGGCTCACCCGGCACATTTCCCGGTTTGTCAAGCGGTTCGCCCAATACATTACTTTTTATTTCCGAAAAAGAATATTCGGCACCCGCGGCTGTTCTTCCGGCTTTTGTGTAAAGATTCAGTTTCAGTTCGCTTCCTGCATTATTCGTTAAATGATAATTGTGCCCCGGATAGTAGTTCCAAGCAGCATATATTCCCGGAATATATTTTGCCGTATCGGTTCCGTCAATAAAATAATCGCCTGTGCGTTTGTATTTGTCTTCTCTGAAAAGTTCAAAACGGTCTTGATGTCTTCTGAAAAAAATACGATTTGTAAGTTTGTAGTGTTCTCCTTCCTTTTCTGATTTTAAAGCAACAAAACTTGTTTTTGTTTGTTCGTATTGCCAAGGATATTTCGGTGTGTAAAAACTGTTTGCTCCGAATGCTTTGTTTGTATATCCGGCTTGTAATGAGAAGTTTGCAAAATTTGTGTTGAGCTTATTTTGATAAAAAAGCGTAAAGGTTTTAAAGTCGGTATTATTGATGCTGTCGCTTGTCAGGTAACCGTCGCTTTGTTTATACGATGCCGAAAAATAATTTTGAAGATTTTTAATTTTATGAGAAATCCCGGCATTTCCGCCGAAGTAATTATGCTGTCCGGCAAAAAATCCGGCTTTCAGTTGTTTTGCCGTTTTGCCGTCAGTGATGAAATTTACGGCTCCGCTGTATGCGTTGATACCGAAAACTCGGTTGCCGGGACCTTCCAGAATTTCAATTTTTTCTATGCTTTCGATATCAACCGGAAGGTTCATGTTGTGGTGCCCGGTTTGTACATCGTTCATTTTAAATCCGTTAAGCAGAATTAATGTTTGGTCGAAATTACCGCCTCTGATACTGATATCTGCCTGAACACCCTCTGCTCCGCGTTGTCTTACGTCAACATTTGCAACATATTCGATTAAACCTTGTAAACTGTGTACCGGCATGGCTTCAATATCTTTTTTGTCGATAACATAAATGACCCTTGCCGTTTCCGAATACACGGTCGGCACGCGTGCTGAATTTATCTGAACTTCTTGCATTTGAACGGTGTCGGTTTGAGCTTGTAAATCAAATGTTGCAGACAAAAAATAGGTCAAAGGCAAAGCCGAAATAATAACATGTTTCCCTATACTGCTGAATGTACTCCAAGCCGTATTTTTCCAATGTGTAAATTTTTCCGTTTTTTTAAAGTTTAAAAATTTCTTTTTCATTTTAAATTGTTTTATGTTTGAAAAATAATTTTGCAAAAGTAAGTTTATTCCGGTAAGGAAAGATGAAAATTATCATTTTTCAAATGTAACAGGAAATAATTTTGATAAGGAATTAATCGAAAAAATAAAAAGCCGATTTAAGCAAATTTTTATAATGAAATTTAAACATATAATTTGGGATTATAACGGAACGCTTTTAAACGATGTTGAACTCTGCGTTACGATTATTAATGAAATGCTTGAAGCAAGAAAATTAAAAACAATGACTGTCGAAGATTATCGCCGCCAATTTGATTTTCCCGTAAAGGATTATTACCGACGGATAGGGTTTGATTTTAAGAAAGAAAGTTTTGAAAAAGTGGGTACGGAATTTATTATTCAATATGATAAAAGAAGCTGCACAACTGAATTGCAATCAGGTGTTTATGAATTAATAAAAGAAATATCCGAAGCCGGGATAAAACAATCTGTATTGTCGGCACGGAAAAAAGAACAATTGGATGAAGAACTGGAAAAATTCGGTATAAGAAATTATTTTGAATATGTTTTCGGTTTAAACGACCATTATGCCGGCGGGAAATCGGAAATCGGAAAACAGTTGCTTGAAAAAATAAATTTACCGCTTGATAAAATTGTTCTTATCGGTGATACAACACACGATTGCGAAGTGGCTGATGTGCTTAACATTAAGGCAGTTGCCGTAACCTACGGGCATCACCCTTCAAAGAAATTTAAGCATGCCGAATGTAAAATTTTAAATTCCGTTTCGGAAGTTCGGAAATCTATTTTATATCCTTGATTTCCGATTAGATTTTAATTGTTTCTTAACAATATATGCAACTATTAATAAAAAAATCGGTTTATTTTATACTTTTAACTTTCACACTTAAACTTTAAACACATGAAAACTTTTAACTTTTTTTTGATTTTATCGGTAGGTATTTTTTTTATTCCGCAAAAGAAAATTGCTGCACAAACTCCCGGAACAATGACTTTTACTTTTACGGAACCGGAAAACGGACATACAAAAAATGTATTGGCTGTTTGGGTTGAAGATAATTCTGGCAATTTTATTAAAACAAGAATGCGTTATTGGGGCAACGGTACAAACGACCATTTGCCGACATGGAAAACAAATTCTTCACAAAATATTGTTGATGCATCTACCGGTGCAACTCTGACATCATCGACAAACCCGACAGCTTTCGGCGTAAAAACCGTTGTTTGGGACGGGAAAGATATTAACGGTGCAATTGTTGCCGACGGAGATTATAAAATATATGTTGAAAGTTCGTGGAATAATCCGGAACCGTCATATAATCATCACAGTACAATAGTCTCTTATACGTTTACAAAAGGAGCTGCTTCGACTCATGCAACACCCGCAGGAAACAGTTATTTTAGCTCAATTACGATTGATTGGGTGCCGAGTGCATCAGCTGTTGAAAATCTTATAAAAAATAAGAATATAGCGGTTTTTCCGAATCCTTCCGTCGGAAATGTATTTATCAGATTGAGAAATTCTGTTTCAGTTTCAAGAATATTGCTTGTTAATATATCCGGAGAAGTTGTATATCAAGAATCTCTTAACAAAAAAATAAGCGGGATACATAATCTGAATCTGCAAAAACTTCCTTCCGGGCTTTATTTTGTAGAAATACTTTCTGCCGATGAAAGGGAAATTTATAAATCTAAACTGATTTTAAGCAAATAACCGGTTCAGGAAAGTAATAAACAGATTGTTCAAAATTTCTGCGACTGCTTAAAATTATTATCTTTGCATGCTCAAATAGTTGAAGCTGTGTGTATAAAAATGCAGAGAATTGGATAAAACAAAAAAAGTAGTTCCGTATAAGTATTCCGAAGAAGGGAAAAAGAAGCAAGTTGCCGAAATGTTCGACAATATTGCTCCGAAATATGATTTTTTAAATCATTTTTTATCATTGAATATTGATAAAATTTGGCGAAAAAAGTCAATAAAATTATTGCAAAATTCAAAACCCGAACTAATTTTGGATGTTGCCGCCGGAACCGGAGACTTTGCCTTAGAAGTTTATAAACAACTGAAACCGAGAAAAATAATCGGAATTGATATTTCCGAAGGAATGCTGAAAGCGGGGGAGGAAAAGATACGAAAAAAAGGGCTGTCAAACATTATTACATTTGAAACAGGCGATTCAGAAGAATTAAAATTTTCGGATAATTTTTTTGATGCCGTAACGGTTGCATTCGGTGTTCGTAATTTTGAACATCTGAAAATCGGATTAAAAGAAATGTATCGTGTATTAAAACCTTCCGGGAACCTTGTTATTTTAGAATTTTCGCAGCCCGAAAAATTTCCTGTTAAGCAATTTTACGGTTTCTATTCCAAAAATATTTTGCCGTTTTTCGGAAAACTGTTTTCAAAAGATAAATCGGCTTATACCTATTTGCCCGAATCCGTCAATGCTTTTCCTTACGGAGAAAAATTTGTTAATATTCTTCAAGAAACAGGATTTTCTTTCGTGAAATCAAAATCTTTTGCATTCGGAATTTCAACAGTTTATTATGCAACAAAATAAATATTCACTATATTTGCCCTAACTGCCCATAAAATATTTTCATCATTATAAGTACAGAAAATTATGGAAGATTTTGTAAAAAAAATTTTTATTGAAGTAACGGAGCAAAAAATTCCGATGGCAAAATTTATCGGAGTAAAAGTTTTGGAAATTGATGAGGGTTTTGTAAAACTTTTATTTCCGTATCGTGAAGAATTTATCGGAGACCCACGTTCAAAACGGCTGCACGGCGGATATACCGCAACGGCTGTTGATTTAGCCGGCGGTGTTGCCGCAATGACCTATATGACTTCGCAAGACGACGACGTGGCAACTATTGATATGCGCATTGATTACATAAGACCCGGCAGAGCAAAAGAAATTATTGCCGAAGGCAGGGTTATAAGTAAACGAAGGCGTTCGATAGTTACGGATATGAAAATTTATCACCCCGACGATACCGATAAAATTATTGCCGAAGGTCGCGGTGTTTTCAGCATTAAGCGAAAAGAAGATGAATGTTAGTCGTATAATTTGTTGTGTGCAAGGTGGTGTAAAAATATAGCCATTCAAAAATTCCGAGAAATAATTCTTTAAACTAATAGAAAAAGAATAATTTTGTTGGAAAAAGCAGATGCAAGAAAGTCAAAATATTGAGTGGAAAGAAATTTGGAAAGATGAATATCTGAAATGGATTTGTGGTTTTGCAAATGCAACCGGAGGAAAAATATACATAGGGAAGAATGATAAAGGCAAGATTATCGGATTATCCAACTCAAAAAAACTTCTTGAAGACATACCAAACAAAATACAAAATCATCTTGGAATTTTATGTGATGTTATTTTGCACGGTGAGAATAAAAAGCAATACATTGAAATAATTGTTAAACCTTACGAAGTGCCTATTTCCTATCAAGGAAAATACTATTATCGCAGTGGTAATACAAAACAAGAATTAAAAGGAAATGCTTTAAATGATTTTTTACTCAAAAAAGCGGGTAAAACTTGGGATGACGTAATTGAGCACAAAGCTAAACTCGAAGATATTGATATAAAGGCAATTGAAACTTTTAAAGAAAGTGCATTCAAGAGTAACAGAATGCCATACATTAAAAAAGAAAAAAACATAAATGTCATACTTGACAACCTATTACTTACAGAAAATAATCAATTGAAAAGGGCAGCAGTATTACTCTTTGGAAAAAAGCCCAATAGATTTTACATTAATGCTTTCATAAAAATAGGGAAATTTGGAAAAACATCTGATGAGCTGCTTTTTCAAGAAATAATTGAAGGAAATATTTTTGAGTTAGCCGATAAAACTCTTGATATTCTTGATAAAAAGTTTTTAATAGCAAAAATTTCTTACGAAGGATTGCATCGTGTTGAAAAATGGGAATATCCATATAAAGCAATTCGTGAAACAATAATAAATGCAATAGTTCATAGAGATTATATGGGAGCACCAATTCAAATAAGTGTTTATGATGATAAAATTATTGTTTGGAATGAAGGGTATTTACCTGATGACTTGACTATTGAAGACTTAAAAAGGCAGCATTCTTCCCGCCCGCATAATCCAATCTTGGCAAGTGCATTTTTCAAAGGCGGATTAATTGAAGCTTGGGGACGAGGAACAGTAAAAATAATCAATGAATGTATAAAAGCCGGATTACCCGAACCTCTTATCGAAACTGCATTTGGAGGAATACAAGTTACATTATTTAAAAATCAATTGGATAAGTTAAAACTTATTGAATTAGGTCTTAATAACAGGCAAATTTCAGCAGTTGAGTATTTAAAAGAAAACCTGAAAATTACAAATAGTGAATATCAAAAACTTAATTCAATATCTAAAGCTACTGCGACAAGAGATTTAACAGAGTTAGTTGATAAATATAAACTACTGAAAAGGTATGGAGATGTTGGAGCAGGAACAGTCTATGTTTTAATTGGCTCATAATTGGCTCAAATGGTTCAAAAAGGGTTCATAGGGCTCAAAAAGGACTTAAATCGGGATAATTAATAAACCCGAGACACACACGCAATATAAAAAATTGGGCATAAAGTGACAAATATGAATGTATTAGCATTAAATAAACGGTATAGTAGATTGAAAGTTTAGCGTTTAAAAATGCCCAACTTTTCATATTGCCGTACGATATTTTCTTTTCGAAAAATTAATGCCAATATTTTTGGCATTCCGGTAATTTTTTCTACTTTTGAGAAAATTTATTTATAAACTCTAAAATTAAATTAAAATGGGATTTTTCAGAAGACTTTTTAAAATCGGACAAGCTGAAGCGAATGCTGCAGTTGACAAACTCGAAGATCCGGTAAAAATGACCGAACAGGGCATCCGTGATATGAAAGGGAAATTAGACGAAAGTATTAAAGCATTAGCGGAAGTAAAAGCATTGGCAATACGTTCAAAAAATGATGCCAATAAGTATCGAAACAAAATGACCGAGTATGAAAATAAAGCGATTGCTCTAATTAAACGTGCCGAAAAAGGTGCAATTGATCCTGCGGAAGCCGACCGTTTGGCAACCGCTGCTTTAGACGAAAAAGAACAAGCGGCACAAAATTTACAAACGGCACTTAAAACACAAAAAACCTATGATGCACAAGTGGCAAAATTAGACCATACTATCGATCGTTTAAGAGCAAATATCTCGAAATGGGAAAATGAAGCCAAAACGCTTAAAGCTCGTGCAAAAGTCAGTCAGGCAACAAAAACCGTCAATAAACAATTGGCAAATATTGATGCCGACGGCACGGTAGCTATGCTGGAACGTATGAAAGACAAAGTAGAACAAGATGAGGCATTGGCAGAATCGTATGCCGATATTGCTTTTGAAAATCAAAGTATTGACGAAGAAATTGACAGTGTTTTGGAAGATACCACAGGCAGCGGTTCGGAAGCATTGGCAGCTTTAAAAGCAAAATTATCAGGCGGAGATAAGGCCATAGATGAATAATACAATTAATTTATCTGTTTTTGACAGTATATGACAGTTGCAAGGTGCTTTGTACCTTGCAACTTTTATTTAGGGATTTTCAAGGAATCGAAAATGTTATATTTATTTGCAAACTACCGAAAAGACCTATAAGAATTTTTGATAAATTTTCAAAATACGGAACATTAAAAACAAAATTGGTTTCGGCTTTCATCCTTTGTGTTATTTTGATATAACACAACAATTTACACGATTATTCCCGTAATAAGAATTGATAATACGATAAAATTTCTTCTGACTTTCATTTGTTTAAATTTTATAATTTTCA
>CAZCPV010000145.1:0-7755 GCA_964500765.1 uncultured Draconibacterium sp. | reverse complement strand
TGCAATAAGCTTACCGGTTTTTTCGGTTATGTTGATTGTTTTAACACCTTTCCCTCCTCTTTTTGTTATTCTGTAATCATCCAAAAGGGATCTTTTTCCGTAACCGTTTTTCGATACAACGAGAACATGTTCTTCATTATTGTTTTCGACACAAATCATTCCGACCACTTCATCGTTACTTTCTATTCGTATTCCTCGTACTCCGGCTGCCGTTCTGCCCATAGGTCTGACATCGGTTTCTTTAAAACGAACAGCTTTACCGTTACGTGCCGCCAGCATAATATCGTTTGTTCCGTCGGTTAATTTTGCGGAAAGTAAACGGTCTCCTTCGTTAATTGTGATGGCATTTATACCGTTTTGGCGAGGTCTTGAGAATGCTTCCAAAGAGGTTTTCTTTATTTTTCCGTTTTTGGTTGCAAATATGATGTTATGTTGATTTAAGAAATCTTCATCATCTAATGTCGTAACTTTCATGTATGCCGTTACTTTATCGTCTTGTTCAATATTAATTATGTTTTGAATAGCTCGACCCTTGGATATTTTACTTCCTTCGGGAATATCATAAACTTTCATCCAAAAACATCGACCTTTTTCCGTAAAGAACAGCATCCAATTGTGCATGGTGGCAACATACATGTGCCGTAAGAAGTCTTCATCGCGAGTTGTGCTGCCTTTTGACCCTTTACCGCCTCTGTGCTGAGTTTTAAATTCGGATAAATCGGTTCGTTTAATATAGCCCAAATTAGAAATTGTTATCAGAACTTCATCGTCGGCATAAAAATCTTCCGGATTAAATTCGGCAGAAGAATAAACGATTTCGGTTTTTCTTTCGTCTCCGAATTTTTCTTTCATTTCAAGAAGCTCATCTTTTATTATTTCCATTCTTAAAGATTCTTTTTCGATAATTTCTTTAAGATGTTCAATTGTTTTGATAAGTTCTTCATATTCGGCTCTTAATTTATCTTGTTCCAGCCCGGTTAATTGTCGCAGTCGCATATCAACAATGGCACCGGATTGAATTTCGCTTAAATTAAAACGTTCTTGTAATTTTTCTTTTGCTTCGTTCGGGCTTTTTGATCCTCTGATAATTTTAATAACTTCATCGATATTGTCGGAAGCTATAATCAAACCTTCTAAAATATGTGCCCTTTCTTCGGCTTTTCTTAATTCAAATTTGGTTCTTCGAAGAACAACATCGTGCCGGTGATTAACATAGTTTGATATAAGTCCTGTTAAATTAAGCATTTCCGGGCGACCGTTAACCAGTGCAATATTGTTTACACTGAAAGATGTTTGCATTGCCGTGTATTTGTATAATTTATTTAACACAACATTTGCAATAGCATCTCTTTTGAGGGTAAAAACAATACGCATACCGTTACGGTCGGATTCGTCGTTGGCATAAGATATACCGTCAATTTTTTTGCTGTTAACCAAATCGGCAACTTTGGCTATTAAAACTGCTTTATTAACTTGGTAAGGGATTTCCGTTACGATTATTTGTTCTCTGCCGGAAGCTTTTGTTTCGATATGAGATTTTGCTCTCATAACAATTCGTCCTCTTCCGGTTTTAAAGGCATCAATTACTCCTTGATAACCGTATATTGTTCCTCCTGTAGGAAAATCGGGCGCTTTGATAATTTTAATTAAATCGTCAATGTCAATATCTTTATTGTCAATGTATGCGACAACGGCATCAATGGTGTCGGATAAGTTGTGCGGTGCCATATTGGTTGCCATTCCTACGGCAATTCCGGATGCCCCGTTAACTAACAAATTCGGTATTCCGGCAGGCAAAACCGTAGGTTCTTCCAGTGTGTCGTCAAAATTTAATCTGAAATCAACGGTTTCTTTATCAATGTCTTCCAGCATTACTTCGGCGATTTTTTTCAATCGTGCTTCGGTATAACGCATGGCAGCAGGGCTGTCGCCGTCGATAGAGCCGAAGTTTCCTTGTCCGTCAACCAACATATAACGCATCGACCACTCTTGTGCCATTCTTACCATCGTAAGATAGACGGAACTGTCGCCGTGCGGGTGGTATTTACCGAGAACTTCTCCTACTATTCTTGCCGATTTTTTATGCGGCTTGTTTGAAAATAATCCCAATTCTTTCATGCCGAATAATACGCGTCTGTGAACCGGTTTTAGGCCATCGCGTACGTCCGGTAAAGCACGAGAAACAATAACCGACATCGAATAGTCAATGTATGCCGATTTCATTTCTTTTTCAATATTAACGGGAATTATTTTTGCTTGTTCTTCCATATCTTTCTAAAACATTAATAATCAGTTTATTCAGTTAATTATTCTTTTTTCAAAGAATTTGCTAAAATAGGGATTTTTTATGATAAAACAGAATAATTTTTAACAAAATTTATTAACCGAGAATTGTTAATAAGTACCTTAAATACACATGTCTTTTTATAATTGCCACGAATACACGGATTTAATTCAATTTCTTTTATAGTAATATCTGCGGATTTCGATGAATTGCAGCGGCATAAATTTCATGAATAATACGAATTAATTAGGACTTTCAGGAAATTCTAATTTCCTTATAATAAATTTGTTATAAGGAATAAAAACTTAATATTACACCGTCTTACATAAGATACCGCTTAATTATTTTATATTTTTTTACACTTTAATAATTTTCTTATTTTCAGGGTAATACAGAAAAGAATGTGTCGGTAATTTATATAAACCTTCTAAAAGTTGCCGGTATTCGCTTATTTGTTCTTTGTATTTCTCGTGATGTTTACCGAATTTAAAATCAATAACGATAATTTCGTTTTCCGAAAGCAATACTCTGTCGGGAATTCGGATATTTCCTTTTTCGGTTAATAAAGCATCCTCGTTTACGACTTTATAAGTTCCGTCAAACCAATGTTTTACTTTATCATCCCTGATAATTTCAGTAATGTCTGCTGTTAATTTTTCGGCTTCTTTTGCAGTTAACAAACCTTCGCCGTATTGTTTCATAACAGATTTTTTAACATCTGCATCGGTAATAATATTTTGAAAAATAAGGTGCATTAATTTTCCGTAGTTTACTTTTTCTTCTATTTCGGGGATACTTTCAATCATAAAATCTTCCGAATTGTATTTTAATTTCAGTTTATTGTGCCATTGATTATTAGGGTATTTATCTTCTTTATATTCGGTATTCAAACTTTCTTCGGATATTTCTTTTTTATCCGGTTTCGTGTTTACGGAAAAATTGAAAATTTCGGTTTCTTTATCATAAAATTCGAAGAAATCAAAAGTCCTGCCCTGCTCCCCTACTCTGTTGCTAATAGATTGACTGACAATTTTATATAAGAGATTACCTGTATCTTTTATTAAATCCGGATTCTTGCTTTTGGGATTTGGTTTTTTTATTGAAGAAAAGACAATAAGTTCATTTTCGGCACGCGTAAAGGCAACATATAAAAGGTTAACGGCATCGGTATAGCTGTACAGCATTTCATCGAAATAATCTTTACGAAAAAGGGTTTGTGCCAATTTTCCGGAATATTTTATCGGCAAGCGTTCAAACCGATTAAACGGCGGTTTTTCGGCTTTTCCCCACAAAATCGGGGAATTAAAAAAAGAATGATCGAAATTAAAATTTGTATAAGGCAGCAAAACGGTATTAAAAGCCAAGCCCTTTGATTTGTGGATGGTCATTATGTTTACGGCATTTATTTTATCGGATATTTGCACCGATGTTCTTTTTCCTTTCTCATCCCACCATTCGAGAAATTCCGGTAAATCGGAATATTTCTTACGGGTAAAATCGTTTATACTGTCCTGAAAGGTTTTAAGATAGGCAAATTCTTCCGTTTTATCCGTTAAATTGAATATTGAAATCAACTGTTCACTTAATTCAAAAAGTTCTTTTTGCTTGAAAGTATCAAATTCAGTAAAAAATATTTCGGGCAATAATTTTTTGTATTTTTTATTGTCGTTTACGGATAAAAACAGTTTATTTTTATCGGGATTCTTATTATTCAGCAATTGATATTCGTATATTAACAGCGCCGTGTTAATTGTATCATTCGGATTATCAATGTATTTCATGGCTGAAATAAGAATACGCACAGCCGAAGAATTTTCGATATACAAAGATTCTCCGGAGATAATTTTATATTTTGCTCTGCCCGAATTTTCATTTTGAAACCGAGTTAAAAGTTCGGTTATTTCTTTTGCCTGCTTATTTGTTCTGACTAAAATTCCTATATCTTTCGGATGTTTCAATCCGTTTTTTATCATTTTGTCAATAATTTGCGGAAATTTTTCATCAAGTTGTTCTTGATAGTCATCTTTTTCAAAAAAATATATTTTTACACTTCCGCCCTTTTTGTCTATGCCGGCAGGAATTTTTTGTTTTTGATTTGAATAAGCATTAACCAGCATACGGTCATAATTTTGCTCTTTAAGTTGTTGCTTTACACTTTCGTTTGTGATGCTTTCAAGTTTTTCATTATACCGGTTTTGAAGCATTTGCGGAATAATATCGAATATTTCATTATTAAAAGTAATGATATTTTCGCGACTTCGCCAATTGGTATCAAGCGTTTTATCTTCGATAAAGTTTCCTCCTATATCGTTTTTTACGCCTGAAAGTAAGAGTTTCCAATCGCCGTTTCGCCAGCGATAAATTGACTGCTTAATATCTCCGACAATTAAATTTGTGAAACCCATGCTTAAAGAGTTTGCAATCAAGGGTTTGAAATTTTCCCACTGAAAATCGGAAGTGTCCTGAAATTCATCAATCATAATATGTTTAAAGCGATTTCCGATTTTCTCATATATAAAAGGTGCATCGTTGTTTCCGATAATTTCTTTAAGCAACAGTGTGGTATCGCTGATCAGCAACACATTATTATCGCTGCGATAGTCGGGTAAAAAACCGGCTAAATCGTTGATAATGCCGAAAGAATGAAAATTTGCAATAATTTGCTGTGCCGTATAATAGTTTTCGTGTTCTGCTTCAAAAAACAGAAAATACGCTTCAATAACAGAAGACAATTTGCCGTACACCGAAGTAATTTCGGATATAATTTTGTTGGATGCCGATTTTGCATACCAATTTTCAATACCCTCCCGGGCATTCAGTACGGTTGCCGTAAAAGCATCATAAGTTGAGTCGAGGGCGATTTTTTTCAGAAAATGATTTGAAATAATCTTGAATTTATTACCCAAGCCGGTATGGTCAATACCCGCATTTTTAATTATTTCTTTGTATTGTGCGGCAAAATCAGCCATTTGAGTTTCAAACGATTTCTTGATTTTAATGAGCTCGGAGAGAAAATCGAAAAGTTCCGGTTTACCGAATTTTTGAACGGAAGAATTGTACAGCTTTTGAAACTGTTCTTTAAAAAGTTCTTGTGCCAAAATTCTGATATCGTTTTTAAAATTCCAATTTTTACCCGATTCTGTTTTTGAAAAAGCAAATTGTATCAGCCATTTTTGCAGGTCTTTATTTTCGGCTGTCGATGTATAAAGCATTTCGGTTAATTCGTCGATTACCTTATTTGTGTCTAATTCAATATCGTAAGAAGAATTCAAATTTATTTCAAAGGTAAAAGCTCGAATAACTTTTTGTACAAAGCTGTCGATGGTTTTTACCTGAAAAGCCGAGTAGTTATGCAGTATTTTATCTTGTACTGCTTTTGCCCTGTTTTTTACGGCAGTTTCGTCTTTAAAATTTCCGGTTTTCAATATTTCCGAATAATAATCGGCTTTTTCACCTTTTTCGATAAGCTCGTTTAATTTTTCGAGAATACGGGTTTTCATTTCTTCGGCAGCTTTATTGGTAAAGGTTACCGCCAAAATGCCGATAAAATTATCCGGACTTTTAAAGGCCGTTTTCAGGTAATTTAATGTTAATAAATAAGTTTTTCCGGAACCTGCCGATGCTTTATATATTTGTAATTTGCTCACGTATTTTTATATTTGTTAAAAAGTTTACGATACCAAAAGTATAAAAAAATTTGATGCAGGCGGAAATTATAAAAAATATTGATGTTTGGTCGCCGGAAATAATTATTCTGTTAATTGTAAGCGGATTTTTAATCGGAGTAATAAATACGCTTGCCGGAAGCGGTACGGCAATCGGTTATGCGGTTTTTATGAGCTTGGGCTTGCCGCCGGCTTGGGCAAACGGTACCGTACGTATAGGGGTTATCCCTCAAACTTTTGCTGCCGGATTAAATTTTTATAAACATAAACTATTGAACATAAAAACGGCTTTGATTATTGCTTTGCCGATTACTGCGGGGTCTGTTCTCGGAGCACAAATTGCCGTAAGTATTAATCCCGAAATTTTTAAAAAAGTAATCGGGTTTGCAATGCTGCTTATTTTGTTTTTTATTATTTTTAAACCCGAAAAGTTTTTAAAAAATAGAACTGACGGTAAATATGTTAAATACCGTTTCATACATTCCCTATTATATTTTGTAATAGGTATTTACGGCGGTTTTATTCATGTCGGAGTCGGTATTTTTTTATTACTTGCATTGGTTGTTGTTTCGGGTTTTGATTTGGTAAGAGCCAACAGTTTAAAAGTTTTTGTTGTATTTATCTATACCCCGTTTGCATTAGCTGTTTTCATGATTCACGGAGAAATTCACTATGCCATGGGGCTGTTTGCGGCAATCGGTAATACAATCGGCGGTATCGTTGCTTCAAAATATGCGATAAAATACGGTTCCGAAATATTACGCCGATTTCTGATTATTGTAATTGTTATTTTTACGGGATACTTATTCGGTGTTTTTCAATTTATTGAAAATTTATTCTGATTATAGATTTTCTTTAAGAATAAAAAAATCGTAAATTCGCAGAAATAAATTGTTAATCATTTAAAAAATATAAAAATGGCAAAAAAAGCAAAATCATTATTAATTCTTGCAGGTGTAATAGTTGTAATCCTGCTTATGTTCGGTTCGGCAACATTTGTAACGCTTCAACCGGGAGAAAAAGGTGTTATATTCAAAAAATTTGCAGGCGGATTGGATAAAGAACATGTTTACGGCGCCGGATTTCACATGATTGCACCGTGGAACGATATGATAATTTATGACGTAAGAGAACAAAAAGTTGATGAAACCATGGATGTTCTTGATAAAAAGGGTTTACCCATTAATGTTGATGTTTCGGTACGGTTCTATCCTATTTATGATAAAATAGGCGAATTGCATGAAAAATTCGGTAAAAAATATATTGATAAATTAGTAGTTCCGGAAGTTCGTTCGACAGTAAGGCAAGTAATGGGACGTTATACGGCGGAAGAAATTTATTCAACAAAACGTTCGGAGGTCGAGCAACAAATTATCAGTGAAACAGAAGCTGTATTAAATAAACCGGAAAACAATATTTTAATGACAACACTTTTAATCCGTTCAATAAATTTACCTACGGATTATAAAAAGTCAATTGAAAACAAAGAAATTCAAAAACAAGAAGCTCTTGCCTATCAATATAAACTGGAAAAAGAAGAAGCCGAAGCAAAACGAAAAGTTATTGCAGCCGAAGGAGAAGCTAAAGCAAATCAAATTATTAACAGTTCATTAACACCGGGTTTGCTTAAAATGAGAGGTATTGAAGCAACTATTAAACTTTCGGAATCTCCGAACAGTAAAATTGTTATTGTGGGAAGCGGTAAAGACGGGCTTCCGTTGATCCTGGGAGGAGATAAATAAGTTGAAAGTTAAAAGTTAAAAGTTAAAAGTGAAAAGTAATAAAAGTGAAATGAAAAAGATATGG
>CAZCPV010000144.1:0-7791 GCA_964500765.1 uncultured Draconibacterium sp. | reverse complement strand
TCCTGTTCATAATATTTCATTTCAATTTCTCCGGGATTTAATTTTCCGAATTTATATTTTATCTTTTTTTGAGCATTTGTCACAAAACTTAATAAAAGAAAACTCATTACTGTAATAATAATTTTTTGTGATTTCATGTATTTTATATATAATTTTCAAAAGTCACATAGGAACACCCGAATGTGAACTTTTTTATTTTATTTTAATTATGGAACAGCATTGGTTGTTCCTTTGGATGTTATGTATTTAGACCGGGTGTTTCATAATAATTTAAAATGATGTAAATAAATTTAAGGTAAATATCAAAAATATATACAATTTTCTGAATTCAAAAATTTTATTTCATTATAAATCACTTTTTTTTTGCATATTTAAAAAAACTCCTTTTATTTGTCAAATCAAATACGACAAATGAGAAATTTTTATTCATATTTTTACTTTTATTTTAAGAAACAGCTTTCTTAACCGGATTTTTTTGTCCTGTAAGAAAGCTTCAAATAAATAATGAAGCTTTTTTTTATGCTTAATTTTTACGTTACATATTATTATTTTTGGTTTATACTGTCGAAACACGGTCGGTAACACAGTTATATATTATTAAAAAACTTACATCCCGACCGAAAATCGGGATTTTTTATTTTTACGTTATGGCATTAAAGGTTGCAATACAAGGAATTTTAGGGGCTTTTCACGAAGAAGCGGCGATGAAATATTATAAAAAAGAAGACATCGAACTCGTTCCCTGCAAAACTTTTTCCGAATTAATCGAAAATGTTGAATCCGGAACTGCCGATACGGGAATAATTGCCATAGAAAATACCATTGCCGGTTCAATTCTTCCGAATTATGATTTAATTAAAGAATCCGATTTAAAAATTTCGGGAGAAATTTATTTAAGAATAATTCAAAATTTAATTGCCCGAGAAGGGGTAAAAATTGAAGAAATTCGTGAAGTATTATCGCATCCCATGGCAATCTACCAATGCAGCGATTTTTTTAAAAACTATCCGAAAATTAAACTGACGGAGTCGTTTGATACCGCATTAAGCGTTAAGGAAATAGCCGAAAAAAATTTGGCTTACTCTGCGGCAATTGCAAGCAGCTATGCGGCAAAACGATACAATCTAACAATCCTTGCCGAAAGTATAGAATCAAACAAATTAAATTACACGCGTTTCTTCGAAATAAAACATAATTCGGAAATAGAAAAACAAAAAATCAACAAAGCAACCGTAAATTTTACCCTGTCGCATAAAACAGGCAGTTTGGCAAACGCCTTGTCGGTTTTTGCTTTTTACGATATGAATTTGCAAAAAATACAATCCTATCCGATAATCGGAACTCCGGGAAAATATTCTTTTTACATTGATTTAATTTTTACCGATTACAAACGTTACAAACAATCTCTTAATGCCGTAATTCCTTTAACCGAAAACCTGAAAATTCTCGGTGAATATAAAAACGGGCAAAAATCTTTTTCCGAAATTCACAAATCGTAACCCTTAAAAAATGAATGCACAAGCATCAAATATCGCAAATAACATTCGAGAATATTATTTCTCAAAAAAATTGTCTTCCATAAAGAACCTTATTTCCGAAGGAAAAGATATTATTAATCTCGGAATAGGAAATCCGGATATGCCGCCGCACAAAACGGTTATCGAAACGTTAAACACTCAATCATCATATGAAAATACGCACGGTTATCAATCATACAGAGGAACTTATGAGTTAAGAAAAGCATTCGGCGAATGGTATTACAAAAATTACAAAGTAAAAATAAATCCTGAAACGGAAATATTGCCTTTGCAGGGTTCAAAAGTCGGTATTATGTATATTTCTTTGGCATTTTTAAACAAAAACGATAAGGTTTTAATTCCCGACCCGAGTTATCCGGCTTATGCCGCAGGTGCAAAATTTACGAATGCCGAAATTCTGACTTATCCCTTAACAGAAGAAAATTCCTTTCTCCCTGACTTTAAAGAACTTCGCAAAACGGATTTATCCGAGGTAAAATTAATGTGGGTAAATTACCCGAATATGCCGACCGGAAAAAACGGCTCCGAAAAATTATTTCAAGATTTGGTTGATTTCGGAAAAGAGAATGATATTTTGATTTGCAACGACAATCCGTACAGTTTTATTTTGAATCATAAACCGCAAAGTATTTTATCCGTACCGGGAGCTTTCGATACCGCTCTCGAACTTAATTCGTTAAGCAAATCGCATAATATGGCGGGTTGGCGTGTAGGAGCCGTTTTCGGAAAAAAAACTTCTGTCGATTTAATACAAAAAATTCAAAGCAATTTTACATCCGGCATGTTTTTACCGCTGCAAAAAGCTGCCGAAAAAGCATTAAAATTAGATTCCGATTGGTATAAAAAAATCAACAAAATTTATAAACAAAGGAAAAAACTTGCCTGTGAAATTCTTCAAAAATTAAATTGCACGTATGACCCGTCCGGTACGGGAATGTTTATATGGGCAAAAATTCCGGATAAGTTTAAAAACAGTATCGAATTTTCTGATTATTTACTTGAAAAATATGAAATTTTTATAACACCCGGTGAAGTATTCGGTTCAAACGGTAAAAAATACATCAGAATTTCTTTGTCAAACAATACGGAGGACTATAAAAAAACTTTAAAACGCATTAAATAAAAAAATATGACAATTACAATAATAGGTATCGGATTAATAGGCGGTTCGGCGGCAATTGACTTAAAAAAAAGGCAATTTGCCGACACGATTATTGCCGTTGATTCCGATAAATTGCATGCCGAAACGGCAAAAAATATAGGATTGACAGATGAAATTGCCGACCTTAAAGAAGGAATTGAAAAGGCAGATATAATTATTGTTGCCGTGCCCGTAGATGCCACACAAAAACTGCTGCCCCAAATTCTTGATAATATTGATAACCAAACTGTTATTGATGTTTGCTCAACAAAAAAAGGGATTTGTAATTTAGTAAGAAATCATCCGAAAAGGAAAAATTTTGTTGCGGCACACCCGATGGCAGGAACCGAACATTCGGGACCTTGGGCGGCAATTTCTCATTTGTTCGACGGAAAATCCGTAATAATTTGCAATGCCGAAGAAAGTTCCGAAAAAGCATTAAAAGAAGCCGAAGATTTATTCGGAACGCTGAATATGCGTATTATACACACAGATGCCGAATCGCACGATATTCATGCCGCTTATGTTTCGCATATTTCACATATCAGCTCATTTGCTTTGGCATTAACCGTTTTGGAAAAAGAACAAGACGAAAAGCACATTTTCAATATGGCCGGCGGCGGCTTTCGCTCAACCGTTCGACTTGCCAAAAGTTCTTCCGAAATGTGGACACCCATTTTTATGCAAAATGCCGAAAATATTATTGATGTTATAGATACATATATCGAAAAACTTCAATCTTTTAAGAAAGCAATTTCAGATAAAGACAAGTCGGAAACAGAAAAATTTATTTTGTCGGCAAATAAAATAAAACGAATCGTATAATAAATAAATTATGGATATAAAAAACACAAAACGCCCGTTTATTATCGCCGGACCGTGCAGTGCCGAAAGCGAAAAACAAGTTCTTGAAACCGCAAAGCAAATTGCATCCTACGGAATAAACGTTTTTCGTGCCGGAATTTGGAAACCGCGAACACGTCCCGGAAATTTTGAAGGCGTGGGCTCAAAAGGTTTGGAATGGCTGAAAAAAGTAAAACAAGAAACCGGCATGAAGGTAACGGTTGAAGTTGCCAATACCAAGCATGTTTACGAAGCACTGAAAGCCGGCATAGATATTTTGTGGATAGGTGCCCGAACAAGTGCAAATCCGTTTGCCGTTCAGGAAATTGCTGATTCCGTGAAAGGAATGAATATTCCGATAATGGTAAAAAATCCGATTAATGCCGATATTGATTTATGGATAGGTGCCGTTGAACGTTTTCAAAAAGTCGGAATTACAAATATTACGGCAATTCATCGCGGATTTTCAACCTACACAAAGTCAATTTACCGAAACGACCCGATGTGGCAAATACCTATTGAATTCAAAAGACGGACAAAAAATATCCCTGTTCTTTGCGACCCGAGTCATATTTCCGGACGCCGAGATTTATTATTAAAAGTTTCGCAAAAAGCCATGGATTTGAATTACGAGGGCTTAATGATAGAAACTCATATTGATCCGGATACGGCTTTAAGCGATGCCAAACAACAAATTACACCCGAAAATCTCAATAAACTCATTAAAAATCTGACAATAAGACATCGGAAATTAAGCGATTCGGAATTTCCGGAATATGAAGAAACCTTGGAAGAATTGAGAACAAAAATTGACGAATACGACAATATTATTTTTGATTATTTCAGTAAACGTATGGACGTTGCAAAAGAAATAGGACTTCTTAAAAAGAAAAGCAAAATAACCGTTTTTCAACCCGAACGTTGGAACGAAATTGTTAAAAATACCGTAAAAAGAGGCACGGAATCGGGATTAAGTGATAAATTTGTAAAAGCAATTTTAAATTCCGTGCATCAAGAATCGATTGACCGGCAAACACGTATTTTAAACAAAACGACAGAGAAATAAAATTTAAAAATTTCCGATGAGTAAAGAAATAACCATAAAACCGCAACAAATAAATAAAACGATAAAAGCACCGGCATCCAAAAGTGTGATGCAAAGAGTTATTGCCTGTGCCGTTTTATCCGAAAACGAAATCGCTGTTTCAAACCCTTCGTTTTGTGATGATTGTAAGGCAGCTTTAAAAATTGCAGAAAATCTCGGTGCGAGAATTTTAACAGAAGAAAATAAAATAATCGTAATTCCCGGAAAAAACACCGTACAATCAAATATAAATTGCGGTGAATCAGGTCTTTCCGTAAGAATGTTTTCGGCAATATTACCGCATTTCGGAAATAAATTTACCGTAAACGGAAAAGGTTCGCTGCAAAACAGACCCGTTGATATGATTGAAAACGCTTTAAAACAAATCGGATTGAAATGCGAAACGAATAACGGTTTTTTGCCGCTTAATATTTCGGGAAACATAAAAGCCGGAAATATCGAAATCGACGGTTCGGTGAGTTCACAGGTTCTTACGGGTTTATTAATTTCTTTGCCGAAAGCAAAAAAAAATTCAATAATAAAGGTGAAAAATCTAAAAAGCAAACCGTATATTGATTTGACATTAAGAATTTTAAACGAATTCGGAATTGAAATATCAAACTACGATTATAAAGAATTTCACATAAAAGGAAATCAAAAATTTGCAAGAAAAAACTATACGGTTGAAAGTGATTGGAGCGGAGCGGCATTTTTAATCGTTGCGGGTTTAATTGCCGGAAAAACGGAAATTACGGGATTAAACCTACAGTCAGAACAAGCTGATATACAAATAATTGATGCCGTTAAAAAAGCAAACGGAAATATTTCACTTACAAAAAATTCGGTAATTGCCGAAAAAAGCAAACTGCAAGCATTTGAATTTGATGCGACTGACAGCCCGGATTTATTTCCGCCTCTCGTTACAATGGCAGCTTATTCCGAAGGAATTACAAGCATAAAAGGCGTAAACAGATTAATTTATAAAGAAAGCAACAGAGCCGAAACTTTGCAAAAAGAATTCGGAAAACTCGGCATTGAAATTACGCTTCAAAATGATTATATGAAAATAAAAGGCGGAAACGTAAAAGGCGGAAACGTAAATTCGCATAACGACCACCGAATTGCCATGGCTTGTGCCGCAGCCGCACTCGGAGCCGAATCGGAAATAATAATTAAAAATCCGAATTGCGTAAATAAATCTTTTCCGGATTTTTATGAAATTTTATCAGGAATCAAATAATCAACCGTAAACCGCCGAAATCTTCCAATTTATGCGGAAATTTATCGCTCGGCGAGCCGATAAACATAAAATTAATGGGTATTTGCCACTCTTTGGATAATTGAGCTATAAATTCCGGAGAGAATTCCCCCACAACTTCTACAAATTCAATTTTGATATCCGGATATTGCCGGTCGAGAAAGTCAATATCTTTCAGAAGATTTTCGGGAATTTGTCCTTCTTTTTTATCAATAATATGAACAATTTTAATTTTTCGAGTATGTTCATTTTTTTGAATATATAAAAGCACCTTATTTAAAGAAACAATGTTATCGCCTTTTGTAAAGAACACAAATTCTTGAGAGTTAATATCATTCATGATATTTTTTACGCTATTTTCAAATCTGCGAAGTGTTTTTAACATATTCACAAACAGATAGTCAACAAAACTCAGAATAGCTTTCAAGATTAAAATTCTGTTCAACATAAAAATGATAAACAGCATAGTCGGAATAAAATAATAGGTAAAAATTACGATATTATAAGGTTGTCCGCTTTCGGGTTCTTTAACTAAGTTTCCGGCTAATGCAATCATAACGGCAATTATGGCAAAAAGCACGGCAAACCAAGATGCTTTTTCGGGTCTCGGCAATTTTTTTCGTCTTAATTTAAGCAGAATATTTCCGATTGCAAATAATGCCATCACCGAAAGGAAAGAAATTGTATAAACCCCGGCAAGCGGTTCAACCTCTCCTTTTGTTATCAATAATATCGAAACAGACAGAATAAAAAATAAAATTATGATTCTGTAAGAACTGTTTTTTTTGTTTTTCTTTAACAGAAATCTGGGTAAAATACGGTCTAATGTCATACGCTCCAATAAACCGGAAACACCTACAAATGAAGTTAATACGGCACCACTCAATACCAAAACCGCATCAATTGAAACAATTATTGCCAGCCAATGACCGCCGGAAATGGTTCCCATATATGACAGTAAGTCGGTTTTATGTGCGGAAATTTCTGAAACAGGAACTAAGGAAAGTGCAAGAAATGCCATCAGCGGATTAAAAACACTGACTACAATCCACATATTCCGTAAAGTTTTAGGAAAAACGCCGGGTTTTTGTTCTTCTACAAAGTTAGCCGAACTCTCAAAGCCGGAAATACCGAGCATGGCTGCGGCAAACCCCCAGAATACAGCTTTCAAAATACTGCCGTGTTTCGGTGCTAAGTTGCTGTTTGCATGAAAAATATTAAACCCGTTTTTAAAAAGGAAAAATAGAATTGCGGAAGCCAGCAAAACTAAGGAAATGAGATGAAAGATAAAAATCATCATTGCCACAAAAGAAGATTCGGTTATTCCCATAATCGTAAGTCCCATAAACAGTGCCAGCAAGACAATTGTTGCAATAATAACGCTGAATGTCGGCATAATACTGTGCAAATAGTGCATGGCTTCGGTAGCCGAAATAACTGCCGTAGCAATATACGAAAGCAAGGTTAATGTTGCCGCCAACGATGCGGTTGATTTTCCGGTTGTGTTCAGCAAAGCATTATAAGCACCGCCGTTTAAAGGCAAAGCACCTACAACTTCGGCGTATATTTTTCTGAAAGCAAATAATACAACGGCTACAATTAACAGGGCAACCCAAGCATATTGCCCGGCTGCAATAATTGATAATGCCGAAACATACAAGACGGAAGAAGAAATATCATTTCCGCAAATTGCCGTAGCCCGTATTTCGGATAACTTATATTCGGATGATTTTATTTTATTTTCCAATTTCATAAAAAAATTATGCAGTGCAAATTTAAATTTAATTAATTTTTTAACAAATTTCTTTTTTTCTGATTTTTTTGTAAAAACTAAAAACATGCCGTACAACATATAAAAAAATTGCAAAACCGTTTTTTTTCAGTTTTGTTGTGATAAAAATTTTATTCACATAAAACCATTAAAAAA
>CAZCPV010000143.1:1730-7826 GCA_964500765.1 uncultured Draconibacterium sp. | reverse complement strand
TGAAAGAAGGCGATAAAGTTATTACCGAAGGATTTAATTTAATCAGTAATAATCAAAAAGTTACAATAGAATAATCATTTTTTATCAACAGAAGAAAAGATATGTCACAAGATACAAAAAGAAGAGAGTTTAAACTCACAACTTGGGCTTTAAATAATGCTAATACAGTTTATTTAGCACTGATTATTTTAATTTTTGCCGGATTTTTTGCCTATAAAACAATGCCGAAGGAAATGTTTCCCGATGTGGTATTGCCGAAAATAATCGTAAAAACGGTATATCCCGGAAACCCGCCGGCTGATATGGAAAATTTGGTTACAAAACCGCTCGAAAAAGAAATTCATACAATTAAAAATATCAAAAAATTAAGCTCCACTTCCTCACAGGATAATTCCGATATTATTGTGGATTTTAATTCCGGTGTTGATTTAAAAGCGGCTTTGCAAGACGTAAAAGATGCCGTTGACCGAGCTAAAGGCGATTTGCCCGACGATTTGCCGGTTGACCCGATGGTGATGGATATCGATATGTCCGAATTTCCGATTATCAACGTAAATTTATCCGGCGATTTTTCTTCGGAAGAACTAAAAACTTATGCCGAAAATCTGCAAGATAAAATCGAAGATCTTACCGAAATTTCAAAAGTAAATATTAAAGGTGTTGAAGATAAACTTATTCGCCTTAATATCGACAAAGAAAAAATGGATGCCTTTCAACTCAGTTTTAAAGACATCGAAAATGCCGTAAAATTTGAAAACATGTCGGTTTCCGGAGGCGATTTAATTATAAACGGAACTCGTCGCTCGGTGCGTGCCGTAGGCGAATTTAAAAGCATCCGAGAAATTGAAAATATTATCGTAAAAAGTGAAAAAGGAAAAGCCGTTTATTTAAGCGATATTTTGGAAAACGGAAAAGTAATTAACGGTTTTAAAGATGTACAAAGTATTGCCCGATTGAACGGAAATTCGGTTGTATCCCTTCAAATAATAAAAAAAGGCGGTGAAAATTTGCTGAAAGCAACCGAACAAATTATGCAAATTTTAGCACAAGCAAAAAAAACGGAATTACCCGAAAATTTAGATATTAAAATTACCAACGACCAATCCGATATGGTCAAAAAAATGATTAACAACCTGGTTAACAGTATTATACTCGGAATGATTTTCGTTATGACGATTTTATTCTTCTTCCTCGGAACAAGAAATGCCATATATGTCGGTTTGGCAATTCCTACCTCTATGCTTATCTCATTTGTCGTGCTGAATGCAATGGGAATAAGCATAAATATGATGGTACTTTTCGGTTTAATTCTGGCTCTCGGAATGCTGGTCGATAATGCCATTGTTGCCGTAGAGAATATATTCCGCTTTGTATCAAACGGTTACTCGTTATACGAATCGGCAAAATTGGCAGTAAGTGAAATTGCATGGGCTATTATTGCTTCAACAGCCACAACCTTAGCCGCTTTTATTCCGCTTATTTATTGGCCGGGAATGATAGGAAACTTTATGAAATTTCTTCCTATCACATTGGTTGTCGTAATGTCGGCATCATTGTTTGTGGCATTAGTTATTATTCCGGTTGTAACGGCAAGTTTTTCTAAGAAAAAAGAAACAAAACCGCCGAAAAAAAGAACCGTTTGGATTGTTGGTATTGCCGTCGGCTTAGCTGTTCCTTTATATTTCGCAGGTGTAAATTGGTTAGCCAACTTCTTTGTTATCATAGGTTTAATATCATTCTTAAATTATATTGTTTTTTATGATTTATCTGTTTGGTTTCAACGCGTATTATTATCTCGCCTCGAAAAATTTTATGCAAAATTTATCAGTTTTGCCTTATCGGGAAAAAAACCCGGGCTGTTTCTGCTCGGTACATTTCTGTTCTTAATTCTCACGATGATATTTTTTAAATCAAGAGAGCCGAAAGTAGATTTATTTCCCGTGAACGAGCCGAAATATCTTATTATAAAAACCGAATTACCGCTCGGAAGCGATATTACAAGAACCGATTCAATAACACACTTAATCGAAAATGATGTTCAAAAAATAATTAAAAAAGAAAAATTTTCCGATATTGTCGAATCTGTTTTGTCAACCATAGGAAAAGGTGCCGTAGGCGAACGAGAAACCGCATTCGGGACAACACCGAATAAAGCAGTTACAACCATTAATTTTATTGATTATGAATTTCGAAGAGGGAAAAACACACAAGTTCTGCAAAAGGCATTGGCTGCCGAACTTATCGGAAAATATCCCGGCATAATTATTTCAATCGATAAAAATAAAATGGGACCGCCTACCGGAAAACAAATTAACATAGAAGTATCCGGCGAAGATTTTAAACAACTTATTGCATTAAGCGACAGCGTTATAAATTTAATAAATTCTTCCGGTATCGAAGGTATAGAAGGACTGAAAGAAGATTTGGATGCCGGCAAACCCGAACTTTTATTGAATATTAACAGAGAAGCGGCAAGACGTTTCGGTTTATCGACCGGGCAGATAGCCGGTACAATCAGAACGGCACTTTTCGGAAAAGAAATTGATGATTATAAAGTAGGTGATGACGAATATCCGATTCAAATTCAACTCTCAAAAAAATATCGAAACGATATTACGATTTTAATGAATCAGATTATTACATTCAGAAATAAACGCGGAAAGTTTGTTCATATCCCGATTTCAGCCGTTGCCGACTATTCCTTTTCAACTTCTTACGGTTCTATAAAACGAATTGATACAAAGCGTGTTATAACAATTTCATCCAATGTTCTCGAAGGATATAATGCCAATGAAATAAACAAGCAAATACGCACGGTTTTAAAAACATACAGTTTGCCCGAAAATTACGAAATAAATTTAACCGGTGAACAAAAAGACCAAAAAGAAGCAATGGATTTCTTAATGCGTGCCGCACTTATTGCCGTTTCATTAATTATGATTATTATGGTAACACAATTCAATTCCGTAATAAAACCGTTTATCATTATGACAAGCGTATTGTTCAGCACAATCGGCGTATTCGGAGGAATTGCAAGCTTCAAAATGGACTTTGTTATCATAATGACGGGTATCGGTTTAATTTCTCTTGCAGGTGTGGTTGTAAACAACGCCATCGTTTTAATTGATTATATCGACTATCTGAAAAAATTAAGGAAACAAGAACTCGGAATTGACGAGAAAAGTAATTTACCGTATTCGGAAATTATTGAGATACTAAAAAAAGCCGGGCAAACGCGTTTACGACCGGTTTTGCTTACCGCAATTACCACCATTCTCGGATTATTACCGATGGCAACCGGGTTTAATATTGATTTTGCAGCTATGATGACCCGTTTTGCACCGAATATTTATTTCGGCGGCGACAATGCTATTTTTTGGGGACCGATGGCTTGGACAGTAATTTTCGGACTGACCTTTGCCACATTCTTAACACTCATTATGGTTCCGGTTATGTATTTGATAGGAAACAGAATAAAATTAAGAATTGTTGATAAGGAAATGTATTTGAAATAATAAAATTCAGGAAACTTAACAGTAAATAAAATATCATAAATACTAAATAAAAGGAAGTTTTGCATAAAGACTTCCTTTTTGTACTTTTGTCGTTTCAATATTAAATTTTTATTGCATAAAATCTGAGTATAAAATGAAAATCTCTTACAACCAACTCAAACAATATATCGATACAGATAAAACTTCCGAAGAACTTTCAAAAATACTGACGGACATAGGTCTTGAAGTCGAAGGAACCGAAGAATACGAAAGTATAAAAGGCGGTTTGGAAGGTCTTATTATCGGTGAAGTAAAAACCTGCAAAAAACATCCGAATGCCGATAAATTAAGCATTACAACCGTTGATACGGGAACAGGTGAATTACTGCCTATTGTTTGCGGTGCCCCGAATGTTGCCGCCGGACAAAAAGTTGTTGTAGCAACCGTAGGCACAAAACTATATTTTAATAACGATGAAATAAAAATTAAAAAAGGAAAAATAAGAGGCG
Organism: uncultured Draconibacterium sp.; assembly: GCA_964500765.1. Taxonomy (GTDB): domain Bacteria; phylum Bacteroidota; class Bacteroidia; order Bacteroidales; family JAADGE01; genus JAADGE01. The sequence goes on along the minus strand of CAZCPV010000143.1, from coordinate 3,823 downwards.
AAGTTTCCGAAGGGATGATTTGTGCCGAAGACGAAATCGGAATCGGAAATTCGCATGAAGGAATTATGGTTCTTCCCGATAAGGTAGAACCGGGAACCCCTGCAAAAGATTATTTCAAAATAGAAAAAGACATTATTTTTGAAATAGGACTTACCCCCAACCGTGCCGACGGTGCTTCGCACATAGGCGTTGCACGCGATTTAGTCGCTTATTTTAAACATACAGGCAAAAATATCGAATTAAAAAAGCCCGATGTAAGTAATTTCAAAATTGATAATAACGACTTGCAAATATCGGCAGAAATTAAAAATACCGATGCTTGCAAAAGATATTCGGGAATTACGATTTCCGGAATCGAAATTAAAGAATCGCCCGATTGGTTAAAAAACCGACTTAAAGCAATCGGCTTACAACCGATTAACAATGTTGTAGATATAACAAATTTTGTTTTGCACGAAACCGGACAACCGCTTCATGCTTTCGATGCCGATATGATTAAAGGCAACAAAATAATTATCAGAACATTAGAAAACGAAACCGTTTTTAAAACACTGGACGAGGAAGACAGAAAACTTCATGGCGACGACCTGATGATTTGCAACAGCGAAGAAGGAATGTGCATTGCCGGAGTATTCGGAGGTGCAAAATCCGGAGTTTCAGACAAAACAAAAAATATTTTCTTGGAAAGTGCCTATTTCAACCCGGTTTATGTAAGAAAAACTTCAAAACGCCACGGCTTGCAAACCGACTCTTCTTTCCGGTTCGAAAGAGGTGTTGACCCGAACAACACAATTTATGCACTGAAACGTGCCGCACTTCTTATAAAAGAACTCGCAGGAGGAAAAATATCTTCCGAAATTATCGACATATATCCGGAACCGATTAAAAACTTTAAATTTACGGTTCTTTATTCGCATATTGACCGGCTAATCGGTAAAAAAATTGAACACGAAACCATTGATACGATTTTAGAAGCACTTGAAATTAAAATTACGAACAAAAACGAAGACCGCATAACCGTTGAAGTGCCGCCCTACAGAGTAGATGTAACACGCGAAGCCGATATTGTTGAAGAAATTTTAAGAATCTACGGATATAACAATATAGAATCTTCACATTCGGTTAAATCCACACTTTCTTATGCACCGAAACCGGATACAAACAAGCTGAAAAATACAATTTCCGAATTTTTAAGTTCGCAGGGGTTCTCCGAAGCGATGTCAAACTCACTTACAAAAGGGAAATATTACGAAAATAACAATGATTTTGACGAAAATCAATCCGTAAAAATTCTTAATGCCTTAAGTATTGATTTGAATGTATTGCGACAAGATTTACTTTTCGGAAGTTTGGAAGCCGTTATCAGAAATATCAATTACAAAAATCCGAATATAAAGTTATATGAATTCGGGCAAGTTTATAAATTTAACAAAACCGACAGCGAAAATCCCTTAAATTCATATCATGAAGAACAACACTCGGCGATAGTTGTTTCCGGAAATAAAAATCCGGTAAATTGGAATACTTCGGAAACAAAAACCGATTTTTATTACTTAAAATCGCATGTTGAAAACATATTTAAAAGACTGAATTTTGATACAAAAAAAATGAAATCCGCAGAAACGGATAAAGCTATTTTTGCATACGGAATAAAATACGAAATTAACAACAGAACTTTGGCGGAAATCGGAAAAGTAAGCAATAAATATTTATCGCAATTCGGTATTGAACAAGAAGTTTTTTATGCCGACTTAAATTGGGAAAATATAATGAAATACCTGCCCGAAACGCCGAAATATCTCCCTGTTTCAAAATTTCCCGCCGTTAAACGAGATTTGGCTCTGCTCATCAATAAAGACATAAAATTTGCCGATATAGAAACACTCGCATATAAAACAGAAAAAAAACTCTTAAAAAATGTTTCTATTTTCGATGTTTTTGAAGACAAAAAACTCGGTGAAAATAAAAAATCTTATGCCGTAAGTTTTATTCTTCAAGACGAAACAAAAACACTGAAAGACAAGCAAATTGACAAAATAATGAAAAAACTGCAATACACTTTTGAAAAAGAATTGGGTGCAGAATTGAGATAA
>CAZCPV010000143.1:0-1630 GCA_964500765.1 uncultured Draconibacterium sp. | reverse complement strand
AATTGGGTGCAGAATTGAGATAATTCAAAAAACAAAAAAATGAAATTAAACTTAAAAAAACCGATTGCCTTTTTCGACCTCGAAACAACGGGTGTTGACGTAGCTAAAGACAGAATTGTTGAAATCGCAATTCTGAAAGTCAATCCGAACCAAAGTACGGAAAGCAAAACAATGCGAATAAACCCGACCGTTCCTATACCGAAAGAAGCATCGAAAATACACGGCATATACGATGAAGACGTAAAAGATGCACCCACCTTTAAACAAGTGGCAAAAGATATTGCAAAATTTATAGAGGGCTGTGATTTAGCCGGTTACAATTCAAATCAATTTGATATTCCTCTGCTGGCGGAAGAATTTTTAAGAGCCGATGTTGATTTTAACATAAAAAACACAAAATTTGTTGACGTGCAAGTTATTTTTCATAAAATGGAGCAACGTACCTTATCTGCCGCCTATAAATTCTATTGCAAAAAAGATTTGGAAGGTGCCCACGGTGCCGAAGCCGATACCATGGCAACTTACGAAGTTTTACAGGCACAACTTGACAGATATGACAATTTAACAAATGATATTGAAGAACTCTCAAAAATATCCTATCACCGGAAAAGTGCCGACCTTGCCGGAAGAATTGTTTTTAACAGCAAAGGAGAAGAAATTTTTAACTTCGGAAAACACAAAGGAAAAACCGTAAAAGAAATATTGGAAAAAGAACCCGGTTATTTTTCATGGATGTTGAATGCCGATTTTCCGCTATATACAAAAAAAGTTCTAACTGAAATTAAACTGAGAGAAAGCGGGTTTTGATGTGCTGATTTGTTGATTTGTTGATGTGCTGATTGGGTGATGTGCTGATTTATTGATGTGGTGATTAGTTGATTAGATGATGTGTTGATGTGCTGATTTATTGATGTGGTAATGAGTTGATTTGATGATTAGTTGATGTGTTAATTTGTTGATTTGATTATGCGGTGATTTTGTGGTTTGGTTTTATATTTATTTTGAAATTATATTATGCCGGAGAAAAAGAATCTGTTATTAGATTTATCAATTGATTTTTCATTAGAAATAATTAACTATTGTGAGTTACTTGAAGAAAAGCGTAAGTATGTAATTGCACGTCAATTATTAAAATCCGGAACATCAATCGGTGCAAATGCTCACGAAAGTCAAAATGCACAAAGCAAAAAAGATTTTATTCATAAATTGAAAATTGCCGCAAAAGAAGCTGACGAAACAAAATATTGGTTAATTCTATGCAATAAATCAGAAAACTATCCGAATACCGGAACATTATCCGAGAAACTTCTAAGTATTCAAAAGGTTTTAAGCAAAATAATTTCATCAACCCACAAACGTTTATAAAAAACCCAATTAATCAACGAATCAACACATCACCTAATCAGCACATCATCTAATCAATCAACGCATCAACCAATCAGCACATCAACACATTATCTAATCAACAAATTATCTAATCAACAAATCAACAAAATGAAAATAATTTGCATCGGAAGAAATTACATTAATCACGCAAAAGAATTAAACAATCCGATTCCCGAAAAACCTATGTTTTTTTTGAAACCGGAAACTTCTTTACTGCTAAAAAACCGACCTTTTTATTATCCCG
>CAZCPV010000142.1:0-7885 GCA_964500765.1 uncultured Draconibacterium sp. | reverse complement strand
TTGATTTCCGTCAGCATCTGTTTCAATATGACCGTAAACGCCGTCAAAAACAACCAAATTTTCTGCAGGAGTTAAATCTAAATTTATCGAACCGTCAGGATTATAAACAACATCTCTTTTTAATGTTTCCATTGTTTGTCCGAAGAAATTCAATGTGAAACGAGTTCCGTTATACATTAATCCGCCTTGTTTAATATCTAATAAAGCATACAAACCAAATCCTTTATAATTAATATTTGTTGATAAATTAGCAGTCCAATCAGGAGCAATACTTCCTAATGCAACTTGTGCCGTATCATTTGTCCATGGGAATCCGTCAGGATGCGAATCGGTAGGATCATCATTGATTAAAACATTTCCGTCAGCATCTCTCCACCAATCATATCCGAAAATAGTTCCGTAATCATAACCTTCAACAGCTCTTACTTGCGGGTCGGTAAAACCACCGAGAAAAACATTATCAACACCTTCAGCCAATTTTAAAACTTTATTATTCATTTTTGAGAAATTAGCTTTAAAACTCCATTCAAAATCTTTAGTTTTAAATACAGTAGCATAAGCACTTATTTCAAAACCTTTACTTTCCATAGAGGCAGCATTTGCAGCTAAGTTATTATAACCTGTAGAAGTTGCAATCGGTACTTGAAGTATTAAGTTTTGATTTTGATTATTGAAATATGCAAAATCAATACCTACTTTATCTTTAAAGAATTTCAATTCAGTACCTACTTCAAAAGTTACTTGGGATTCATGAGTTAATTTAGAATTTCCTAATAAATAACCAACTTCATAGGCAGAAGCACCTCTAAACGGAAAATCAATACCGTTTGTCCAACCGTCATTCACGGAAGTTGCATTATAAACAGTTTTTGTATAATAAGGAGGTGCAATATTTGCTGTTTTTGCCCAAGATGCTCTTAACTTACCAAATGAAAGAATAGAATTCCCTTTTAGTGCACCCAGTTCAGTAAATACAAATCCTAAACTAACTGAAGGATATATTTTTGATAAATTTTGTGCAGGCATAGTAGTTGACCACTCATCTCTGATAGTTGCACCCAGATAAAGCATATTATAAAAATCCAAATCTAAATTAGAAAATACAGCTGCTGTTCTATAACTACTTTCATATTTTGCAGTTGTTTGAGAAGTTGTATTTGACAAGTTGTATAAACCGGAGACAGCGATATCATTTGCTGTTCCGTATAAACTTTTAGAATGTGTTGCGTACATATTTTGTCCGAGAACAAGATTTAAACCGATATCATCCGTTAATTTCTTTTTAGCAACCAATAATAAATCGGAGTTAAAAGATTGATTAAAAGTACTGTTTTCTTGAATAAACCCGTTTGGATACCCTCTGTCATTTATCGGAAATACATTTTGATATCTGTTTGTAAACCAATCAGTACCAACATTCCAAGACAAGTTTAACCAATCAAGAAAATCAACTTTTACAAAAGCATTTCCTACAAAACGGTCATTTTTTGAATCAAAAATGTCTTTATTAGATGTCCAATAAGGATTATTGTAACCTCCGCCGTGACGATAAGTTCTTTGGGTACCGTCTTCAAAAACATAACCGGCTGAATTATCAAATGATTGAGGTGTTCGTGTTAAACCGAGCATGATACCTGCTAAATTTGAACCATTTTGAATAAAAGAACCTGAACTGTGAGAAAACATAGTATGTGCACCTGTCGAAACTTTTTCTGTTAATTTTGTTTCAGAATTTAATCTTATAGAAGTTCTGTTGAAGGTATTTCCGGGGATAATTCCTCTTTCATTATTATTCCCGACAGAAAAATAATACGAAGTATTGTTATTAGCTGCAGAAATACTTAAATTATTATTAAAAGATAATGCATTTTGGAAAAAGGAATAATTATCAAACATTTGAGCAGGCCCGCCGTCTGCCAAAGGATCATTTTTACTTACCAAAGCACCGTTTGTATCATAATCAGGCCAGTCCCAAACAGTTTCATTTTTAGAATAAGCCATAGTATCGACATTAGCTCCCCAGGCACCGTTATATCCGCTTATCCATTGTCCGTTCAAACCTTGAGTATATTGTTTCTGTAACTCAATATGTTGTGAAATTTGAGACAATGTAGCTGATCCGTTATATTGAATGGTTATGTTTAACTAAATTGTGGAATATTTAATTTTAAATATCTATCTTCAATATTCCTAAAATCATTGATTGCAGATGAGTTTTTAATCATAACTCTCACTAAATCAATTATAGGTTCATTTGATTTTTTCATTTTACGAATAAAAACAAACCAATTTAAATATTGAGGCAAGTACTTTGTTGAAACCCCATAGAATTTTTTAACCCACCTTTCGTATAAATTGTCGATTGAATTTACGTGTTGCACATGATAACATTTATTTTTTACATGTTGTTTTGACGCTACAAAACTATGGTGTTCTAATGACTTTCCTTTAGCCCATGACTTTATAGACGGATGCGAATCTGAGCATAATATGTTCTCTGTATCAACAAACTCTCCAATTGTCAAATCAATACTATCTACATCTATTCTTCCAATTTTTGCAAACTTCATAGTAGAGTTATTCATCCTATCAGTAGCTACCATAATAGAAACCTTGTCATTACTAACCCCTCTTTTTTTATTCCTGTCACTTGGTCTTTTATATGGTTTTCGTTTCAGATTACGATTGCCTTTTTCATTAATGTCAAGTTGTTTATCATCACATTCAACAATTCCTGTAAATTTTGACCCATTAACTTTTGACATAGATGATAAAAGCTTATGCCTCCAGTCAAATGCAGTTTTTATATTAATATTTAACTCTTTAGCAACCTCTCTTATTGTTGGGCTTTTTAATGTCATTGAAAGATAATTTTTAAACTTTTCAACTTCTTTTATTCCCGAGATTGCAGTACCTATATAATCATTAAATGTTTTATGGCATGCCTTACACCTATAACGTTTCCTATTCTTGTATTTACCATGTCCATAAATTTCTTCACTTTTACAATGGGGGCATAGCATTTTATTATCATCTACAAGCTCTGCATTAATTGAATCAATATCTATTGTTACCTGCAATTCTTTACCTAACAGCTTATACAAACGCTTCTTATCCTGCTTTGGTAACTCTAATAAAACCTCTTCTACAGTCATATATATAAATTTTAAGTAAAGATAATAATAATCTACATTATTCTAAAACATAACCTATTGAATCTTCATTTTTTGGTTTTTGCCTCCGGTTTTAATAGTAATTAAAATTACACCGTTTGCAGCTTTTACACCATACAATACCGTAGCAGCACCACCTTTTAAAATACTTACTGATTCAATATCATCAGGGTTAAAGTCAATACTTCTTGAAGAAGCATTCACACCTTCCGTAGCATATTCACCTCCTGTATTTGATTGTCCTGTCGCAACCGGCATTCCGTCAACGACAAACAAAGGTTGGTTATTTCCGGTAATAGAAGAAGCACCGCGAATTGTAATATAAGCAGACGCACCGGCAGTACCTCCTGAACTTACAATATTAACACCCGCTGCTTTAGCATTTAAGGCATTAATCATATCCGCATTTGCTGTTTTTGTCATTTCATCACCTGAAACTTCTTGAACCGTATATCCCAGAGCTTTTTCCTCTCTGGTTATACCCAAAGCTGTTACAACAACTTCATCAATAGTTTCACTGAAGGTTTCATCGTAACATCAATAACATTTCCGGTTATTGTTACTTCTTGTGTTTCCATACCGATGTAAGAAAACACCAAAGTGTTAGAACCGTCGGGAACTTCAATAGAGTATGTACCGTCACCGAGAGACATTGTACCTATAGTTGTTCCTTTCACAAGCACACTGACACCGGGCAACGCTTCTCCTGAATCGTCAATAACTTTACCCGTTACCGTGTTTTGAGCGTAAACTTGCAATCCCAATATTGAGAAAATTGCAAATAATAGCATTAGTTTTTTCATAAACAAACAATTTTTAGTTAACAATTAAATTCATTTTATCAGACAGACTTAATAATAAATTAATTCTTAACAAAGCAATAGCAAAGAATATTTTTAATATTTTTTCAGATACATAATATAAATTGTTGTTATACAAATATTTATAAATTTTAAATTTATTAACATTTTTTAACAAGGTTTTTGAACACCTTATTATATAAGGGAAAATTTAAATTATTAAAAAAACCGAAAAAAAACATACTTTTGCAAAATATCGTTCAAAATAAATTAAAATTATGCAAAGAGAAATATCAGAAAAAATACAAACTTGGCTTAACGGAAACTACGATGAAGAAACAAAAGAAGCAGTAAGAGCTTTAATCGATAACAATGAAAAAGAATTAATCGACAGTTTTTATAAAAATCTTGAATTCGGAACCGGCGGATTAAGGGGAATTATGGGTGCGGGGACAAACAGAATAAACAAATATACCATAGGTGCTGCGACACAAGGTTTATGTAATTACATTAATAAGGTGTGTTCAGACAAAAAAATAAAAGTTGCCGTTGCTTATGATTGCAGAAATAACAGCAGCTATTTTGCGAAAATAACTGCCGATATTTTTTCCGCCAACGGATTTTATGTTTATCTTTTTGAAAGTTTAAGACCGACACCCGAATTGTCTTTTGCCGTTCGCAAACTTGATTGCCGAAGCGGTGTTGTTATAACGGCTTCTCATAATCCGAAAGAATATAACGGGTATAAAGTTTATTGGAACGACGGGGCACAAATTACACCTCCGCACGACAAAAATATTATTCAGGAAGTTAATAAAGTTACGGATGTAAGCGAAATAAGATTTGAAGGAAAAAAAGAAAATATTACGCTTTTGGATGAAGAATTTGACAGAAAATACATTAAAAAATTAACCGAATTATCATTATCTCCGGAAATAATAAAAAAACATTCCGATTTTAAAATTGTTTACACACCTATTCACGGAACCGGCGTAAAGTTGGTTCCGGAAACATTAAATGCTTTCGGTTTTACAAATATATATAATGTTCCCGAACAAGATATTACCGACGGTAATTTTCCTACGGTTGTTTCGCCCAATCCCGAAAATGCCGAAGCCCTGCAACTCGCCCTTAAAAAAGCCGAACAAGTTAATGCCGATTTAGTTTTGGCAACCGACCCCGATGCCGACCGGGTAGGAATTGCCGTAAGAGATTTCAATAATAAATTAATTCTTCTGAACGGTAACCAGACGGCAAGTTTATTGATTTACTATCTTCTGAAAATAAGAAAAGATAAAAACCTTTTTAAAGGAAACGAATACATCGTAAAAACCATTGTTACAAGTGATATATTATTTGATATTGCAGCTTCTTTTAAAGTTAATTTTTATGAAACCCTTACCGGCTTTAAATACATTGCCGAAAAAATAAGAGAAAAAGAAGGTAAAGAATTATTTATCGGCGGCGGCGAAGAAAGCTACGGTTATTTGGCGGGAGAATTTGTAAGAGATAAAGATGCCGTAATGTCTTCGGCATTAATAGCCGAAACGGCTGTATGGGCAAGAGACCGAGGAAAAACAATGTATGAATTATTGATTGATTTATACGTAAAATACGGTTTTTACAAAGAAAGTTTAATAAATATCGTAAAAAAAGGAAAATCCGGTGCCGAAGAAATTCAAAAAATGATGGAAGATTTCCGTAATAATCCGCCGAAAAAAATTGCCGGTTCAAAAGTTATTGAAATAAGAGATTACAGTTTGCAACAAGTCGAAAATTTTGTAAGCGAAACAATTGAACCGATTAATTTGCCGAAATCAAATGTTCTGCAATTCTTTACTGACGACGGTTCCAAAATTACAGTACGACCTTCGGGTACCGAGCCGAAAATTAAATTTTATATCAGCGTAAAAGAAAACTTATGTTGTAAAGAAAAGTTTGAAAAAACAGATAAATTATTGTCAGACAAAATTAAAAATATTACTTCTTCTTTAAATCTTTAACTAAAATGAAAATTTTTCGGTTTTTAATTTTCCAAAGACGATTCGTCAAAATTTAAGGGTAACAAGTCTTTTGCATCATTAATAACCGTAATTTTTGATTCGCTTACCAAATAAATTTTAATCGGTTTTTGAAATCGGGTTTCGGTTTCGACCAAAACTTGCCTGCACGAACCGCACGGCGGAATCGGTGTTTTAACAAAGTTATTGTTTGTAAAAGCCGTAACGGCAATTGCTTTTACGGGAACATCGGGATATTTTGAATTGGCATAAAAAACGGCCACTCGTTCGGCACAAAGCCCCGAAGGGTATGCGGCATTTTCTTGGTTGGTGCCGGTAATAATTTCACCGTTTTCGAGCAAAACCGCCGCTCCTACCTGAAATTTTGAATACGGTGCGTAAGCATTTTTAACGGCATCTTTCGATTTTTGTATTAAAATTTGTTCGTTTTTGCTCAATTCGTCAAGCGAGTCGTATTCGTAAGTAACCGTTGTAATATTTTTCTGTTTCATAAGCTGTTAAGGGTAAAATTGCCCCGCTTACAAAACGGGGCAACAATTTTAACGATTATTTTTGTATTTTGTTATTTTTCGGGTACGTTTTTCAAAGTTTCTTTTAAGAAATCCCAAAATTTTGCAACCGTTTCAATATTCACTTTTTCGTCGGGCGAATGCGGAAAACGAATGGTGGGTCCGAAAGAAATCATATCCCAATTAGGATAAGTTGCACCGAGAACACCGCATTCCAAACCGGCATGAATAATTTTTACTTCCGGAATTTTACCGTATTTTTCATTATACGATTTTTTCATTGCTGCTAAAATCGGTGAATCAAAATCGGGTTTCCAACCGGGATATTCGCCGGATAACTTAACTTTTGCACCGGCAAGTTTAAATAATGCCGAAATATCTTTTGCCAATGCCTCTTTTGCCGAATCAACCGAACTTCTAACCAAATTTGCAGCCATTATTTTTCCGTTTTCGGATTTTACAATTCCCAAATTTGTGGATGTTTCGGGGATTTCCGGCATTTCGTCGAGAAAACGTTGTGCACCGTGCGGTGTTGCCCGAATGACTTTGTATAATTTTTTGGCAACTTTATTTTCAATAACAAATTTCGGCGTTTCGGTTTCTTCAAAAACAAATTTTACGCCTCCGTCAACTACACTTAATTCTTTTTGAACGATTGTGTTAAATTCGGTAAGATATTTTTTGAATTTATCAACATCTTTTTTGTTCACGGTAATAACGGCAACAGCTTCGCGCGGAATGGCATTTCGCATATCGCCGCCGGAAATACTTGCCAATCGTATTTTTGCTTTTCCGGAAAGATTATGTAAAAATCGGAACATTATTTTATTGGCATTTCCTCTTTGCAAAGGAATATCAACGCCTGAATGCCCGCCTTTTAAACCGGTTACGGTAAGTTTAAATGCGTTATGATTTTTAGGCACTTTTTCTTCCTTATACTTCAGATATGCCGTAGCATCAATTCCGCCGGCACAACCGATATACAATTCGCCTTCGTCTTCCGAATCGAGGTTCATCAGAATATCGCCGTCAAGTAATCCGGGTTTCAAATTAAAGGCACCGGTCATTCCGGTTTCTTCGTCAATGGTCATAAGAACTTCAATGGGTCCGTGTTCTAATTCTTTCGATTCTAAAACAGCCATTGCAGCGGCAACTCCCATGCCGTTGTCGGCACCGAGTGTTGTTCCTTTTGCGGTTACCCAATCGCCGTCAACATAAGCGGTAATGGGGTCTTTTTCAAAATCGTGGTCGGTATCGTTATTTTTTTGCGGAACCATATCCAAGTGTCCCTGCAATATAATTCCTTTTCGATTTTCATACCCTTTGGTTGCCGGTTTTTTAACGATTACGTTTCCTACCTCATCGGTATGATGTTCCAAACC
>CAZCPV010000141.1:0-7923 GCA_964500765.1 uncultured Draconibacterium sp. | reverse complement strand
TGAAAAACAAAACCGATGTGTTCGTTTCTGAATTTTGCCAGATTTTTTGAGTTGAGTTTTGTGATGTCGATATGATTAATTAAAACAGTACCGTTATCAGCGTTTAAAAGCGTTCCTATAATTTGCAGGAGGGTTGTTTTTCCGGCACCGCTGGGACCCGTAATCGCAACAATTTCGCCTTTTCTGACAGTAGAATTTATTTGTTTTAAAACAGTAAGGTCGCCGAAAGATTTGCTGATATTCGTAATATTAATCATAAAATATTTTCTTGTAATTCATTTACTTAAGAACGGTATTTTTCTTATTTTGTAATTTTCTCGGTTTATTTTTTTGATTATCCTCGTTGTTTATAAAACCTTCGTCATCCTCTTTTATTATTTTTCCGGTAACATCGGTAAATCGATAAACGGTAAAATCTAAATTTGATTCAAAACCGCCTTCACCGGTAATTTCAAAACCGCTTTTATCAACAATATTTACCGGTTTAACCGAATAAATTTTTTCTTTTTTTTCATCCAAAAACAATTCCTCTGTTTTTAAAATACTTCCTTTTACGTTTGTTAAAACAACATTGCCGGAAGCTTTTGCAAAATTCTTTTTTTCGTAATAAATACCGTAATCAGCTCGTAAACTTGAGTGAATATTCATGTTTTTATCGAAAAATGTCAGCGTAATTCCTTTCGGAAAGACGGAATAGTCTTTTTGCGGATTTGTATAGCGTAAAGCCAAAGGAGTTGAAAGAACGATTTGCGTATGTCCGTTTACGCTGTATTGAGAACGTAAATTTTTAACCGTTATATCAGGTAATTTTTCTTGATTTGTAAGTGCCTTAATTTCATTCAAATCGTTTTTGCAAGACAAGAATATAAAAAAAACAAAAAGAAAAAAATATCTGTGTTTTAGTTTATACATTATTTATTGTCTTTTGTCAATGTTTCCAATGTCGATTTTATTCTTTCCATTGCCGTTTCTATTTTATTTTTTCCGAGAGCAAAAGAAAAACGAATACAGTCATTATCTCCGAAAGCCGAACCCGGCACGGTAGCTACATGAGCTTCGTTCAATAAAAACATACTTAAATCGGATGCGTTTTTAATGTTTATGTAGTTATTAATTTTTCCGAAGTAACTTTTTACGTCCGGGAAAATATAGAAAGCACCTTCGGGAACGTATGTCTTAAATCCGGGCATTTTGTTCATTAAACTCACAATTAAGTCTCTTCGCTCTCTAAACGCTTGGTTCATTCCCATAGTATATAAATTGTCGCCCTGCAAAGCTGCCAGAGCTGCTTTTTGAGAAATTGAACTTGCACCGGAAGTATATTGTCCTTGTAATTTTATACACGAATCGGCAATCCATTTCGGTGCCGCCATATAACCCAATCGCCAGCCGGTCATTGCATAACCCTTTGACATTCCGTTTATTACAATTACTCTGTCTTTAATGGCTTCAAATTGAGCGATGCTTTCGTGTTTTCCCACAAAGTTGATGTGTTCGTAGATTTCATCCGAAATTACGTAAATATTTTCGTGTCGTTCTATTACTTCCGCAATGGCTTTCAATTCTTCTTTAGAGTAAACGCTTCCGGCAGGATTTGACGGCGAACTGTAGAGTAAAATTCGTGTTTTAGGGGTGATTGCCGCTTCAATTTCTTCTGCGGTAACTTTAAAGTTGTTGTCAATACTTGTATGTATAAATTTTTTCTTTCCTTCGGCAAGATTTACCAATTCGGCATAGCTTACCCAATAGGGCGTAGGAACAAGTATTTCGTCGTTTTTGTTAATTAAAGTAAGAATCGTATCGGCGAGGGCTTGTTTTGCACCGTTTGTTACGACAATATTTTCTGTTTTATAATCTAAACCGTTTTCGTTTTTTAGTTTATCTGCAATGGCTTGCCTCAAATCGGAATAACCGGGAACGGGTGTATAAAAAGTAAAATTATTATCAATGGCATCTTTTGCTGCTTGTTTAATATGCGGCGGAGTGGGGAAGTCCGGTTGTCCTACGCTCATATCAATAATGTCAATACCTTTTTCTCTTAATTCTCTGCTTCGCTTTGACATTTCAAGAGTTTGAGAAACAGAAATTCGGTTGATGCGTTTTGAAGTTGTGTAATTCATTTAAGAAATTCAAAATATAAAAAAAGCAAAGATTTATATTTTTTTTATAAAAAGCAATGATTTTATAAGCATTTTATTAAAAATGTTAAAAAGAAAGGTAAGAATAGATTGTTTTGTAAGATTTTATTCTGCAATATCCGGTTTTTTTGATGATTTTTTTAATTTCTTATACCATTCAAAAAATTCATCAAATGTAATAATTTGTTCTCCGAAATCTTCGAGATATTTATCTTTTTCGGTTTCGTTAATGTGAACTTTTTTTATTTTATATACCCAATTATCTCTTACGGATAAAGAATATCCGCCGAGAATCCTGTTTCTGTCAATAACTTTTACGTGTTGAGCCATTATAAGTTATTATTTGCATTTATGTATAATCAAATTTTGTACCCTAATTTCTTAAAAAATGAAAAAATATTGGTTTTTGTGTGTTTTTTTTCATAAAGCCGGACTAATATTTTATTTTTGAAAAATATTTTAATTTCGGAAAATGGATTTATCAATAGTTATCTCATTATTAAATGAAGAAGAATCGTTAACTGAATTGCATGATTGGATTGTTTCGGTATGCGATAAAAACAGTTTGTCTTATGAAATAATTATGATTGATGACGGAAGTAAAGACAATTCATGGAAAATTATTGAAGAACTTTCCGGAAAGAACAAAAATGTAAAAGGAATTAAATTTCGAAAAAATTACGGAAAATCTGCGGCGATATATGAGGGATTTGCTGTTGCCGAAGGGGATGTTGTTGTTACAATGGATGCTGATTTACAGGATAATCCGGAAGAAATCCCCGAATTGTATAAAATGATTACAGAAGAGGGTTTTGATTTGGTTTCGGGTTGGAAAAAGAAACGTTACGACCCCGTATTAAGTAAAAATTTACCGAGCAAATTATTTAATTTTACGGCAAGACGCGTGAGCGGACTGAAACTTCATGATTTCAACTGCGGATTGAAAGCATACCGGAATGATGTTGTTAAAAGTATTGAAGTTTACGGCGAAATGCACCGCTATATTCCGATTTTGGTAAAACAAGCCGGCTATACAAAAATTACTGAAAAACCGGTAAAACATCAGGAGCGGAAATACGGAAAATCAAAATTCGGCATGGAACGTTTTATTAACGGTTTTTTGGATTTGCTTTCGATAACTTTCATTACGCGTTTTGCAAAACGTCCGATGCACTTTTTCGGAACAATCGGTTCTTTCAGTTTTTTTGTCGGTTTTGTAATTTTAATTTATTTGTCAGTTGCAAAAATATTTTGGCAAGAGTATGCTATGACTCAAAGACCTTTATTTTTCCTTGGTTTATTAGCAATTATTTTCGGAACACAACTTTTTTTAACAGGTTTACTTGCCGATTTGGTTTCCAGAACTTCGCAAGACCGAAATAAATATTTGGTTGAAAAGAAAATAAATTTGTAAAAAGTTATCAGGGATTTTCAGAAAATAAAGACCTACAAGAATTGTTTTTGAATAACTTCGGCAAAGTTAAAAACTTTGCCGAAGTTGAAACAGTAAAAATAATTACCCGGGAATAAGCGATATTCTATGAAAAATGGGGTAGTTTTAAGCATTTATGCATTAAAATAAGGAATCAATCAATTTATTATCCGTAAAATTAGGCAATGTAACTTTCAAATCTTTATTTTCTTTCATTGCTCGTTTGATTGCCGAAACGGCACCTTCGTTTCTTGCCCAGCTTCTTCTTGTTATTCCGTTGTTTACATCCCAGTGAAGCATCATTTTTAATCGTCGGGCGGAATCGTCGCTCCCGTCAAGTAACATGCCGAAACCGCCGTTTATTACTTCGCCCCAGCCGACACCGCCGCCGTTATGTATTGACACCCAAGTTGCTCCTCTGAAACTGTCGCCGATTACATTTTGAATTGCCATATCTGCGGTAAATTGTGAACCGTCGTAAATATTTGATGTTTCGCGATAGGGTGAATCGGTTCCGGAAACATCGTGGTGGTCTCTTCCGAGAACAACGGGTGCCGAAATTTCACCGGATTTTACGGCATCGTTAAATGCTTTTGCAATTTTTATTCTGCCTTCGCAATCGGCATACAAAATACGGGCTTGCGATCCTACTACCAATTTGTTTTTTCCGGCTTCTTCAATCCATTTTATGTTATCGTGCATTTGCGATTGAATTTCTTCGGGTGCTGTTTCGGCTGTTTTTCGCATAACTTGTGCGGCAATTTTATCTGTTTTTTCCAAATCTTCCGGTTTTCCCGATGTGCATACCCAACGGAAAGGTCCGAAACCGTAATCAAAAAACATCGGTCCCATAATGTCTTGAACATAAGAGGGATATATGAAAGAGCCGTCGGGGTTTGTAATTTTGGCATCGGCACGGCTTGCTTCGAGTAAAAACGCATTTCCGTAATCGAAAAAATAGGTTCCTTTGTCGGTGTGTTTTTTTATTGCGGCGGCTTGTCTTCGTAATGATTCCCGGACTTTTTCTTTGAAAAGTTTCGGATTTTCCGCCATCATTTTATTGGACTCTTCAAAACCTAAGCCCGCAGGATAGTAACCGCCTGCCCAAGGATTATGAAGCGAGGTTTGGTCTGAGCCCAAATCAACATAAATATTTTCTTCCGCAAATTTTTCCCAAACGTCAACAATATTTCCGTGAAAACCAATTGAAACAATTTCTTTTTCGGCTTTTGCTTTCTTAACTCTGTTGACTAATTCGTCAAGATTATCAATTATTTCATCAACCCAGCCCTGTTTGTGCCTTTTGTAAACGGCATCTTTATTTACTTCTGCAACAACGGAAATTACTTCCGAAATATTTCCGGCTTTCGGTTGTGCACCGGACATTCCGCCGAGTCCCGATGATACAAAAAGTTTTCCTCTTAAATCCGTTTCTCCTTTTTTAAGAATTTTTCGTCCGGCATTTAAAACCGTAATCGTAGTTCCGTGAACGATGCCTTGCGGACCGATATACATATAACTTCCGGCTGTCATTTGTCCGTATTGTGAAACACCGAGGGCATTAAATTTTTCCCAATCATCGGGTTTTGAATAATTAGGTACGACCATTCCGTTTGTAACAACTACGCGCGGTGCATCTTTATGTGAAGGAAAAAGTCCGAGCGGATGACCGGAATACATAACGAGTGTTTGCTCGTCGGTCATTTCCGAAAGGTATTTCATTGTAAGCAGATATTGAGCCCAATTTTGAAATACGGCACCGTTGCCTCCGTAAGTTATCAATTCGTCGGGGTGTTGTGCTGTTGCATCGTCCAAGTTGTTTTGTATCATTAACATAACGGCGGCTGCTTGTTTGCTTTTTGCCGGATATTCTGTTATAGGGCGGGCAAAAATTTTATAATCGGGACGAAAACGATACATATAAATTCTTCCGTATTCTTTAAGTTCATCCAAAAATTCCGGAGCAAGTTCGGCGTGATGCTTTTTATCAAAATAGCGAAGTGCATTTTTTAAAGCAAGTTTTTTTTCTTCTCTGCTTAATATGTCTTTTCTTTTGGGTGCATGGCTTACATTGTTTCTTCGTTCTTTTTTCGGGGGTAATTTTTCAGGTATTCCTGTTTGTATCGCTTTTTGAAATGTTGTTGTATTCATAACTTTATTTTTTTGCGAATTTATTATTTTAAGATTTAATAAAATATTGTTTTTAAACATCAAAAATTTAATAAAGGAACAACTTCTTCATAAATTAAATCGGCATTATTTGAATTTTTATCTTTTATTTTTTCCATACTGTTGAGAACTTTTCTTTTTAAATTATCATTTCTTAATGCTGTTTGCCTGAATGCTCTTGCAATTGATTTTCTGATGTATATTTCTTCCCGGTCGGAAAGTTCAAGGGCTTTTTCAAAGAAATTTTCAAAAAATATATCTTTTTTATCTTTTTCCGTCAAAGCAATTCTTGAATATAGGATAAAGCCCGCAGAAATCAGGAATTTATTTTTTTTATGAATAAGTTCGAATGCTTTATCGTGAAAAATATCGTTCTTTTCGAGAATGTTAAGAACTAATTGTTCGGCAAGTTCTTGATTGTTAATTTTTTCAAAGACATAATTTAATTCTGTATCGGAAATTTCTTCCGGATTATCAATCATAAAAGAAAGAATAAGTGTTTCTCTGAAATTTTTTGTTCTTAACAATTCGGCTAATTGATGATTCGGATAATATTTTTTTGCAATTTCTTTTAAATGAATTAAACTTACGCCGAAATTTTTGTGATAATTAAGACCTAATCTTTTCATTCCGTCAACAGCGGGTCCGTTTTCGTATAATCTGATTTCTTTCAGAATTGTTTTTAATGCAATTTCAGGGGAATTCATATTTCAAGTGTATTAAAATTAAATGCAAAAATATAATATTTCGTAATGAAAAACGTATAGTTTACAGAAGAAAAACGGTATTTTACATAAATTTTATAAAAAGTTGTAACTTTTTTCATAAATTGCAGTCTAATAGAAAATGACTTTATTAATTAAACTTTAAATTTTATATCATGAAAACAAAACATTTCAAATTAATCGCAATTTTTTTTGCAGTAGGACTTTTAGCTTTTTCGGCATGTAAAAAACCCGATCCCGATTCGCAATCTGCCGAAGATGATGCTCGCGGAAGTTATATTATGGCTGATGCTTTTGCCGTAGGAAATAATGAAGCCGGTGATGACGGAAGCGGTAAAGCTGCCTATCCCGAAGGAATGACGGTTGTAAGAGATACAGTGGCTCATACCGTAACAATTACTTTTGAAAATTGTAATTTCAGAGGAAAAATAAGAAACGGAATTATACATGTAGGATATACACGAATTCCTACTGTAGGACCAAAAGCCGTAAATCTTGAAATTACGTTTGAAAATTATACGATTGACGGAATAAAAGTTGAAGGGGCTATCAGAACAACTTTCGGCGGAACATATAAAGTTCCCGAAATACATGTTGTTGCAACCAATATGAAAGCAACCTTTACGGACGGAAAAGTTTTATCTTGGTCTTCCGATAAAACATTTACAATAACGGAAGGTTTCGGAGATAATGACATTGATAATAATGTGTTGGAAATTTCCGGTACCGTTAACGGAACAAACAGAGCTGGTGAAGATTTTAAGTCTGTTTATGATAAGGTTACTTTAAAAAGAAGTTGCCCCGACGGTTATCCTGTTTCGGGTACGGTAACAATTACCAGCGATAAGGGAACTACCGTTATTGATTACGGAAACGGTGAATGTGATGATATTATAACGGTTACAAACGAAGGTGTAAGCGTTACTATTCATTTAAATTCATAGAATACAAAGGAATATAAAAAAAGACCGGCTGTTTTGTCGGTCTTTTTTTACGTTTAGTATTAATGAATGCAGTATAAAAAGGTAAATTTTGTATTTGCAGACCCTGCGGGTTTTGTGTTAATTAGCTTAATATCATAGAGTTAATGCTTTAGATTTTTGCAAATTTAAACCTGCAGGGTCTTTTTAGGGAGTTTTAGGAAATATCAACTTTCTTATAATGAGCTTCTTATAATGAAAAAAACTTAATATTACCCCGTTTTGCATAAAATATTACTTATTTCGGGATAAATATTTTTTATTTTTACTTTTGTCTTGACACAAAAGTAACAAAAAGTCAAGCCAAACAATAATTTTTGTAAATTTTTACAAAACACTTCACTAAACAAAATTAAAGTTTCGGTATTTATTTATATAAATTTTAGTATGTTGTAATATGCTGTTTTACAATGAAATAAATGGTAAAACGAAAGCCGAAACCAATTTTGTTTTTAACGTTCCGTATTTTGAAAATTTAT
>CAZCPV010000140.1:0-8173 GCA_964500765.1 uncultured Draconibacterium sp. | reverse complement strand
GCTTGTATTATAAATTGTTCTTTATTATTCATATCCCTCTTTTTTAACCGTAACAAAACGGATTATACTTTTTGATTTTGCAATAGTATATGATATTTATTTTTTTTTTCGGGAAATAGGGTAACAAAAGGTTAACATTTTAAAAAAAACATTAACCCTTAACAAATTAAAAAAGTCGAAAAGGTTAGATTTACTGCTTTAAACAGAAAATAATATACAAATTATAATACGGATAAATAAGCCGTTAAATTTTGTTCGGGCTTAAGGTTTAACTTTTTTCTTAATCTGGAACGTGCAACTTTTATACTGTCGTGACTTTGAAACAAAACAGATGCTATTTCTTTTGTGTTCATTCCCAATTTCAGGAAAGTACAAAGTTTTATTTCAGAAGTTGTAAGTTTCGGAAATTTTTTCAGTAAATTTTCAGTAAAATCGTTATTATTTGATTTAATAATCAGTTCAAATTTTTGCCATGAATCTTGTTTTACTTTTTCATTAATACTGTTTATTATAAATTCGAATAAATTTTCAGTTTCATCATCTATTTCAGATAAATTTTCGTGTAATTCTTTTAATTTCTTAATAATTTGAATATTAAATTTATTATTTCGAATCAGCATTAAAGCATTTTCTGCAATTTCTCTGTTTTTGTTTTCAATTATTTTTTTATTGTATTCGGAAATTTTGATAACGGATTGTACGCGTGCAATTAATTCAATTTCATCAATGGGTTTACGAATATAATCGGCGGCACCCACCTCCAAAGCCGTTTTTAAATCATCGGAAGATTGCATAACGGCGGTTGCCATTATTACGGGGATTTCTTTGGTAAACTTATCGGCTTTCAGTTTTTTTATCAACTCAATGCCGTTTACAAGAGGCATGTCCCAATCGGTAATAATCAAATCGGGAGTTTTGTTTTTGGCAATTCTAAAAGCAATATCCCCGTTATTTGCCTGATAAAAATCGTAATCCCTTTTTTCTTCAGAAAGAATATCTACAATTAAATTTATTACATGCGGGTCGTCATCAACCAATAATATTTTATTCGAAACGGAATTTTTCATATACAAAAATATTTTTTTTAATGAATGCTTTCTTTTAATTTATTGTATAATTCTGAATTACAATTATAAATCGCCTGATTTATTTCTGATTTCCATTTTTTTATATTTCCCGAAAAATTTTCGTCAATTTTATTCAAAACATTTCTCAACTCACTTATTTCATAGACTTCCAATGAATTAAAATTTTTGTAAAATTCCCGCAAATATTCTTTTTCTTTTGTATTTAATTCAATAATATTAAAAAACGGGCTTTCTTCCGATTGTTCGGCACGAGTTATTTTTGTTTTAACAAGCGGCAACAGAAAGCTGAAATTGGTACTTTCTTTCGGAACGGATTTAACATTAATTTTACTTCCGTGAGCTTCAATCGCCATTTTACAAAAAGTCAGACCGATACCGGTAGAACGTGCTTCGCCGGTTTTTCTTGCAAGAATTTGACTGAACTTATTAAAAATAAAGGGTATTTTCTCTTCTTTAATTCCGATACCGTTATCAATAATACTTATATTTACGGTATTCTTATTGGCTGAAATTTTTGTTTCTATTTTAATTGTACCGTTTACAAATGTATATTTTACGGCATTTGAAAGAAGGTTAACAAAAATTCTTCTTAATATATCTTCATCGGCTGATACAAAAAACGAAGCATCAATATTATTTGTAATCTTTATATTCTTGTGTTCGGCAAAAATACTCACCTGCTTTATTGCTTCGTCGGCATTTTTTCTTAATAAAACAGCTTTTCTGTTTAAAGGCATTACCATCCCTTCATATTTCTGAATATCCAGAATATTCTCAACCATAACCAACATATCTTTGGCAAAAAATGTTATTTCGCGATTTTCGGACAAATTAATAATATTGCTTATCGGATTTTTTAAATCATGAACAATCATATTGGTTAAACCGCTTCTTAATTCTTCATTTTCTTTTAGCTCTTTATTTAATACCAACAGTTTCATTGTTTTTTGGACAATATTATCTTTTTGCTTTTGAATTTCTTCCTTTTGACTTTCTATCTCTGCATTTTTTTCTTTTAATTGCTTGTTTATTTTAGCAAAACGTTTGCCTGCAAAATAAAACATTGTAAAAAAAATAACAAATAAGGAAAGATTTACATATAAAATATAATTAATTATATTTTGTGTTTTCAATAAATTTTCATTATTTATTTTTAATACATAAATAACGCTGAAGAACGCTGATGACAGTACCAAAAAAAATATTAACGATAATTTATTCTTCATAAAACCAAAACATTGATACACAGCAAATATAAAAATTCTTAACGAACAAAAAAAGGAATTTAAGGGAAGTTCAAAATTTTAATTATTTTTGTATAAAATAAAAAACATAATTACATAGGGAATTAAAATTTTTTAATTTTTAACTTTTTTAAACATGAAGCAAATAATACATACGAATAAAGCACCGAAAGCCGTAGGTCCGTACAGTCAAGCCGTAAAAGCGGGCAATACATTATATATATCGGGACAAGTGCCTATAAATCCGGAAACCGGAAAAATTATCGAAGGCGGAATAAAAGAACAAACACGGCAAGTGATGAAAAATATCTCGGCAATATTGGAAGAAGCCGGTTATTCGTTTGAAGATGTCGTAAAATCAACCTGTTTGTTGAGTGATATGAGTAATTTTGCTGCAATGAACGAAGTTTATGCCGAATATTATCCCGAAAATCAACCGGCGAGAGCAGCTTTTGCCGTTAAAGAACTGCCGCTCGGCGTAATGATTGAAATTGAAACCATTGCGTTAAAATAAACTGTCTTTTTGAATTAGCCATTTACTTAACAGTTGGCTGCTTTTTTAAAATGTTTAATGACATTGATTTAGTTTTATCAACTTATGAGAAATACGGGATTTTTCTGTGAGAATCTGTCAAATCTGTGTAAAATTTGAATGGTAAGTGCAGTTAATTATTTATGAAAAATTCTTTAATATTGCTTAAATACCGGATTCAACTGTCTTTATTCCAAATTTTTGAGCACATCCGGTAAAAAATCAATTATATCGGATGCAATAAGCGGATATTGCCCTTTTTTTTCGGCGGCAAAATCGCCGGCAAGTCCGTGAATATATACACCGTATATTGCTGCTTCAAAAGAGGTATAATTTTGCGAAAGCAAGGACAAAATGATGCCCGTAAGCACATCGCCGCTGCCGCCGGTTGCCATACCGGGATTACCCGTTGAATTAAAAAATACCTTGCCTTCGGGTGTTGTAACGGAAGTAAAAGCACCTTTCAACACAACAAATACTTTATATCTTTCGGAAAATTTAAGCTGTTTTTGTAATTCATCAAAATTATTTTTGCTTTTGCCGACCAAGCGTTCAAATTCTTTCGGATGCGGCGTAAAAATACTGTTTTCGGGAATACTTTTTAACCAATCTTTATTTTTCGATAAAACGGTTAGCGCATCGGCATCGAAAACAATCGGTTTTGTATAGGTTTTAATTAATTTTTTCAACATTTGTTTCGTTTCTTCGGCAAAACCGATACCGGGACCGATTCCTACGGCATTATATTTTCTTAAATCCGGCAACGAACTCAAATATTTTTCCGAATTATCAATATTCAGCATCGTTTCGGGTGTTGCAATTTGCAAAATTTCGTAATTACATTCGGGAACAGCTGCCGTTAATAATCCGACACCCGTTCTGTGTGCCGCTTTTGCCGACAAAATTTGAGCACCCGCTTTTCCGTAACTTCCGGCAAACAGTAAAGCATGACCGTAATTCCCTTTGTGCGAAAATGTCTTCCTTTTCCTGATATTAATGTCTTCTTTTTGCACAAAATAATAAGACGTATCAGTATTTTTTATAAAATCTTTATGAATACCTATGTCGATTATATGAAATTTGCCGACATATCTATCATTTTCGGCAAACATAAAAGATAAAGAAGGATACTGAAAAGTAAGTGTATGATTTGCAAAAATAACGGTTCTGTCTTCCGTCGGATTTTCTTCGCCGAAAAGCCCCGACGGACTGTCAATTGCAACAACTTCATTAGTTAAATCGTTAATTTTTCTTACGACTTTTTCGGGTAAACCGCTTAAAACACGGGATAATCCGGAGCCGAAAATCGCATCAATAATTACTTCGTTTTTCTTTATTTTCGGAAATTTTGAAATCGTATCAAGAGTAAAAACAGTTACTTCGTTTATTTTTTGCAGTCGCTCATAATTTGCTTTAAAATCGTTTGAAACTTTATCGGTAAATTTTACGAAGTAAACCTGTACGTTCAACCCTTTTTCGGCAAGCAAGCGTGCAATAACCAATCCGTCTCCTCCGTTATTTCCGGGACCTGCAAAAACCGAAAAATTAATTTTATCGAAATACAGTTTCAAAATTTTATCAGTTGCTCTTGCAGCAGCTCTTTCCATCAACTTCAATGAAGAAATCGGCTCGTTGGCTATCGTAAAATTATCGGCTTCTTTCGTAAGGTCGGAAGTAAATATTTTCATTTTTTTGTTACTTTTGTTATTTACCAAAGACAAAGATACTGAAAATATATCCTTAATGAATATCATTTTTGAAAAAATAACGAATGATTACAACTTGCGAATTGCAAGATTTGACGAAAATCCGGATTTTTTATTTCAAGAAATAAATGATGATTTAGATACCGATGAAATTGAAAAATTTAATCAAATAAAAAATAATAAACGAAAAGTTGAATGGCTCGGCACAAGAATTTTGTTAAAGAATATTCTCGGGAGCTATTCGAAAATACACTATAACGACAAAGGAAATCCGTATATTACACAGGGTAAACACCTGTCTGTTACACATTCCGAAAATTGTGTCGGAATTATTGTAAGCCGGAACAAAAAGGTTGGGATTGATACGGAATTTGTATCCGACAGAATTTTAAGAACGGCACATAAATTTATTCCGGAAGATATTCTTCAAAATTTAACCGGGGAAAAAGCTGTTGAAAAAATGTATCTTCATTGGTGCTGTAAAGAAACTTTATTTAAAATAAAAGGCGGCGGCGGATATGATTTTAAAAAAGATTTTATTTTGTTTCCTTTCCGGTTAAAAGAAGAAGGAGAAATAATTTCAAAAGTTGTAAAAACCCGGACAGAACAATTCAAGTTATCGTACCGACTTATTAATCAGGACGATAGAATACTCTTGTTGGTATGGCACGGATAATTTTTTCCTTGTATCGTTTTTATTTTTAAATATTTTACAGTATATTGCAACGAAAATTCATCTTAATTTCGGGACTTTGAGAAAATTATTTTTAATATCTTTTTTACTGTTGTTTTATACTGTACTATTTTCTCAAAAACCTAAAATTGATTCCCTTATTAATGTTTCTTCAAAAAACTCAATTTCCGATTCGGCAAAAGTCAGAGTATTTTTAAAAATCGGGCAAGCATATCAAAACATAAATAAAAAAGATTCGGCATTAATTTGGTTTAACAAAGCAGAAAAAACGGCAAAGAAAATTTCAAACTCAAAAAATAAATACGCCGAAGGAAGCATTTTATCTGCCTCCTGTTATTATTCAAAAGGATTTTTGCAATATCAATCCTTGGATTTTTTGTCTGCGGAAGAAAACTACAATAAATCACTCCGAATTACAAATCATTTGATAAAATATTCCGAACATCAAAATATTATAACCGAAGCACAAAAAATAAATAAGGATATTTATTCGGGAATCGGAAATATTTATATTGACAAGGGCTATTATTCCGTTGCTCTTAAAAATTTTATTAAAGCTCAAAAACTTACCGATACTTTAATTAAAAACGGTATTATTCCGGAAAATGAAGCAGCTGCACAATATTTTCATCTCGGATTAATTCATTATTATTTAAAAAATTATAAAAAATCCTTAAAATATTATAATAAAGCACTGAAAATATCGGAAAAATATGAAAACATTCACGGAATTGCAAAAATAAACAGTAATATCGGTATTGTTGAAACGGCAATGAATAAAACAAAAAAAGCGTTAAAACATTTTGAAAAAGCATTAAAATACGCCGAAGACCAAAATGATGAAATTTTTAAAGCTCAAATTTATGACGATATGGCTGATTGTTATATAAAACAAAAAGATTTTCATAAAGCAGAAATTTATTTGGCAAAGGCGATGATTATTGCAGAAAAGTTGAATAATAAACAAGGTAAAATCTATATTCTTCTCGGACTTGCCGATGTTTACGATAAAACCGCACGATTTGAAAAAGCCCTTAGGTATGCAAACCGCGCATTAGTAATTGCTGAAAAAATTCAATCTATATCGTTTATTCGGGATATTTATCAAAAAAAATCGGAAATATATGAAAATCAACATCAATTTGAAAAAGCTTTAACTTATTACAAAAAATACAAAAATTTGGGAGACAGTATTTTTAACAAAGAAAAAAACCGGCAAATTCAAGAAACAGAATCAAAATATCTGGCAAGTAAAAAACAGGAAGAAATAAACCGGCAAAAACTTGAACTGGCAAAAAGAGACAGCCAAATAAAAATAAAAAGAACACAAAATTACATTTTTATGATTACGGTTTTTCTGCTGCTGCTTGTTATATTTTTCATTTTCCGTAATTTAAAACATAAACAAAAGGTTAATTTTCTGATAAAAAAACAAAATAAACGCATTACCGACAGTATTGAATATGCCGAAAAAATACAAAAAGCCGCTTTGCCTTCCGAAAAAGTTTTAAACCGATTGTTCAAAGAACACTTTATTTTGTATAAACCCCTGCAAATTGTCAGCGGAGATTTTTATTGGGCGGTAAAAAAAGACAATCACAGTATTTTTGCAGCTGCCGATTGCACGGGACACGGTATTCCCGGAGCTTTTGTAAGTATGCTCGGAATTTCTTTTCTGAATGAATTAACACTGATATCCGACCTTAGAAGGCCGGACTTAATTTTGGAAGAAATGCGTTCAATTTTAAAAAAATCATTCCGACAAACCGATAAAGAAAGCGAACAAACCGACGGTATCGATATATCGCTTTGCAGTATAAATAACGACACAAACGAATTGTTTTTTTCCGGAGCAAATAACTCGGCATATCTGATAAGAAATAAAGAATTAATTGAATTAGAAGCCGTTCCGAATCCGGTAGGAGTTTATTACAAAGAACTTACATTTAAAATACAAAAAATAAAATTGCAAAAAAACGATATTATTTATTTATTTACTGACGGCTATGCCGACCAATTCGGCGGGAATAATTTGAAAAAAGAAAAATATACAATCAAACGGTTTCAAAATATGCTTATTGAAATAAGCACAAAATCTATGTCGGAACAAAAAAATATTTTGGAGCATGAATTTGAATTATGGAAAAAAGATTTCAAACAAATTGACGATATTCTTATTCTCGGTATAAAAATTTAAGCATATTTTTAAGATATGATTATAAACAACTGATTTAATAAATTTAAAATTTTTTATTATGGAATTTGATTTAAACAAAATTTTAGTAACACCCGATAAAAAAATCAATATTGAAGATTTTGACACAAAATATGTCGGTACGTTCACCAAAGATACGGCAAAAAAAGAGTTGAAAAAGAATACAAAAGAACTGAAAAAAATGCAGGAAGTATTTTATGCCGACGATCGTTATTCTCTGCTTATTATTCTTCAAGCATCGGATGCAGCCGGAAAAGACGGTGCCATAAGGCATGTTCTCGGCGGCTTAAACCCGCAGGGATGCCGGGTGCACAGTTTTAAAGCTCCTTCAAAACTCGAACTCCAGCACGATTATATTTGGCGGCATTATTTGGCATTGCCCGAAAGAGGAATGATTGAAATATTTAATCGCTCGCATTACGAAAATGTTATTATCACAAAGGTACATCCGGAATATATTTTCGGAGAGCACATTCCTGAAATTGACTCCGTAAATAAGATTGACAGTGAATTTTGGAAAAACCGCTACGAACAAATTAACAATTTTGAAAAACACATTCATGAAAACGGAACCCGTATTTTAAAATTCTTTCTTAATTTATCGAAAGACGAACAAAAGAAACGTTTTCTCGCACGACTTGATACTCCCGAAAAAAATTGGAAATTCAGTACCGGCGATTTAAAAGAACGCAAA
>CAZCPV010000139.1:0-8290 GCA_964500765.1 uncultured Draconibacterium sp. | reverse complement strand
TGAACGAGCGTATTACCGAAACACAGAGTAACATAATCAATACCGCTTATACAAAAAAAATAGGATACAAACAAAATTGGTTTGAACGAAAATTATCGCAAAACCCGCGAACAAAAAAATATTTTAAGATGCTTGTTCAAATAAAAGGGATGAAAAAATTAGAAAAATCCGTAAAACCGGGAAATTATAAAAATCTTTGGATTGCCGGCAAATCCGTTCAATTTATAAACGAAATTTTGAGTATCGAAAACAGAATATTAAAACTGAAAAACGAATTAACAAAAAGCATTTCAGCAAATAATTTTTAATGCCACAGTCATTTTATCTTATTTATTACCAGTATATTACACCATATTAAAAACTTTATAAACAAAATATTGTTAATAACTATTGTACTTTAATAAAATAGTTATATTTTTGCAGTCCGAAAATTCTTGACGGAACAGATATAAATCAAAAACAGAAGAAAGTGGATACTTTAAGTTACAAAACAATTTCGGCTAATAAAGCCACTGTTAATAAAGAATGGTTACTGGTTGATGCAGAAGGCGAAACATTAGGAAGACTGTCGTCAATTGTTGCTAAATTATTAAGAGGCAAATACAAAACAAATTTCACCCCTCACGTTGATTGCGGAGATAATGTAATTGTTATTAATGCGGAAAAAGTTCAACTTACCGGAAAAAAATGGACAGACAAACGTTATTTCAGTCATACCGGTTATCCGGGCGGTCAACGAATTACAAATCCTGCCGAATTATTAGCAAAAAAACCGATTGCATTAGTTGAAAAAGCAGTAAAAGGTATGTTGCCGAAAAATAAATTAGGAAGTGCTTTATACCGAAATTTATATGTATATGAAGGTTCGGAACATAATCAAGAAGCACAAAAACCAAAAAAAATTGACATTAATTCAATAAAATAATATGGATACAGTAAACGCAACAGGAAGAAGAAAAGCTTCTATCGCAAGAATTTACGTAAAAGACGGTAAAGGAAATATTACAATTAACAAAAGAAGTTTTGATGAGTATTTCACTGTAGCCGAATTAAAACATCAAGTTTTAAGACCTTTTTCAATTGTTGAAGCTGAAGGAAAATATGATATCAACGTTAATTTAAAAGGCGGCGGAATTAAAGGACAAGCCGAAGCATTACGATTGGCAATATCCAGAGCATTAATTAAAATAAACCCCGAAGATAAACCGGCTTTGAAAAAAGAAGGATTTTTAACACGTGATGCCAGAGTTGTTGAAAGGAAAAAACCGGGACAACCGAAAGCTCGTAAAAAATTCCAATTCAGTAAACGATAAAAAAACAAGATTTGAACTTAATATTTGTTTAAGTTTAGTATCTAAATTACCAAGACCGGCATTTTTGTCGCTACTTGGTAATTGCTTTATTATAAGAATGTAAACTTAATTTAAAAAAATGTCCAGAGTAGATTTTAACCAATTATTGGAAGCCGGTGTTCATTTCGGACACCTTAAAAGAAAATGGAATCCTAAAATGGCTCCTTATATTTTTATGGAGCAAAACGGTATCCACATCATTGATTTATATAAAACAATGGTGAAACTTGACGAAGCTGCCGCAGCTGCAAAACAAATTGCAAAATCAGGTCGTCAAATACTTTTTGTAGCCACAAAAAAACAAGCAAAGGAAATTGTCGAAGAAAAAGTTAAACCCACCGGAATGCCTTATATCACAGAGCGTTGGTCGGGCGGTATGTTAACCAATTTCAGAACAATCAGAAAAGCCGTTAAAAAAATGAAATCCATTGATACAATGGCTGAAGACGGAACGTTTGATAAAATTTCCAAAAGAGAACGTCTCCAAATTATGAGAGAAAGAGCAAAACTTGAAAAAAATCTCGGCAGCATTGTTGATATGAAAAGAGTTCCTTCGGCTATTTTTGTAGTGGATGTAACTAAAGAAAAAATTGCCGTTGCCGAAGCAAAAAAATTAGGATTGCCTATTTTTGCAATGGTTGATACAAATTCCGACCCGAGTGTTGATTTTCCGATTCCGGCTAATGATGATGCTTCTAAATCCATTTCTTTAATTGTTGACGTAATGGCAAAAGCAATTACGGAAGGATTAAATGAACAAAAAGCCGAAAGAAAAGAAAAACAAGCTGAAAAAACAGAAAAAAAAGAGCCCGCAAAAACCGGAGCTCGTAAAAAATAATTTAATACTTTAAGTTTTAAAATTGAAATAAAATGACTAAAATAAGTGCGGCAGATGTTGCAAAATTAAGAAAAATGACCGGTTCCGGTATGATGGATTGTAAAAATGCACTTACCGAATCAAACGGAGATTTTGACCAAGCAATTGACATATTAAGAAAAAAAGGACAAAAAGTTGCCGGAAAACGGGCTGACAGAGAAACTTCCGAAGGTGCCGTTATCGCAAAAAAATCATCCGACGGAAAAAAAGCGGTTATTATTGCATTAAATTGTGAAACCGATTTTGTTGCTAAAAATGACGACTTCGTAAAATTCGCAACACAAATTGCGGAAACAGCTGTTGAAAATAACCCTGAAAACCTTGAAGAACTTTTGAATACAGAACTTAACGGCGTAAAAATCGGAGAAGAAATTATTACACAAACAGGTGTAATCGGAGAAAAAATTGAACTCGGATACTATGATAAAGTTGAAGGAGAATTTGTTGCTTCATATATTCATCCCGGAAACAAATTAGCATCAATTGCCGGTTTTTCTAAAGTAATTGAAGACCATGCAGGGAAAGATATCGTAATGCAAATTGCAGCAATGAGCCCTATTGCAATTGATAAAGATGATGTTTCACAAGAAGTTATTGATAAAGAAATTGAAATCGGAAAAGAACTTGCAATTCAAGAAGGAAAACCTGCTGATTTAGCAGAAAAAATTGCTGTCGGAAGACTGAATAAATTTTTTAAAGAAAATACTTTGTTGAATCAACAATGGGTAAAAGATAACAAAAAAACGATAAGAGATTTTTTGAAAGAAGTTGATGCAGAAGTAAAAATTACCGGATTTAAACGTTATTCCGTAAACTGATTTTTTGTAAATAATTATAAAAAAAGCTGCCTTGTGCAGCTTTTTTTGTTTCTTGAAAATACAGAAAGAAATAAATTTGTAACTATAAAATACGAATAGTATCTTTGCAATTAATTTGAAATTTTTTTAAGTAAGAAATATGGCAGATAATTTTGGCGAAATTGTACAAATCATCGGTCCCGTTATTGATGTAAGTTTTGAGAAAACAGGAAGCAAACTTCCGGAAATACATGAATCTCTTGAAATAACTCGTGATAACGGAGATGTATTAGTTGTTGAAGCAGAACAACATATAGGAGAATATACCGTGAGAACCATCGCAATGGATACCACCGACGGTTTGGAAAGAGGTATGAAAGTAAAAGCTACCGGTGCCCCCATTAAAATGCCCGTAGGCGAAAAAGTAAGGGGTCGTTTGTTAAACGTTATCGGTGATACCATTGACGGATTGGAACCCTTAGATAAAACCGACGGTTATCCCATTCATAACGACGCACCGGCATATAAAAATCTTTCTACAAGTAAAGAGATACTTTATACCGGAATTAAAGTTATTGACCTCATTGAACCCTATGCAAAAGGCGGTAAGATAGGACTTTTCGGCGGTGCCGGTGTCGGCAAAACCGTGTTAATTCAAGAATTAATCAATAATATAGCAAAAGGATACGAGGGAATGTCTGTTTTTGCCGGCGTAGGAGAACGTACGCGGGAAGGAAATGATTTGCTTCGCGAAATGATAGAATCCGGTATTGTAAAATACGGCGATGAATTTAAAAAATCGATGGAAGAAGGCAGTTGGGATTTATCAAAAGTGGATACAGAAAAAATTAAAGAATCTCAAGTGTCAATGGTTTTCGGTCAAATGAACGAACCTCCCGGGGCACGTGCCAGAGTTGCTTTATCCGGTTTATCCGTTGCCGAAAAATTCAGAGACGGAGACGGTGAAGGAAAGGGCAACGATATTCTGTTTTTTATTGATAATATTTTCCGTTTTACACAAGCCGGTTCGGAAGTTTCCGCATTACTCGGAAGAATGCCTTCAGCAGTAGGTTATCAACCGACTCTTGCAACCGAAATGGGAGAAATGCAAGAACGTATTACATCCACAAAGAACGGTTCAATTACCTCTGTACAAGCTGTTTACGTGCCTGCCGATGACTTAACCGACCCGGCACCGGCAACAACTTTTTCTCACCTTGATGCTACTACGGTATTAAGCAGAAAATTAGCCGAACTCGGAATTTATCCCGCAGTTGACCCGCTCGATTCGTCATCTCGAATTTTAACCCCGGATGTTATCGGAGATGAACATTACAATACGGCACAACGAGTAATTAATATCCTTCAACGATATAAAGAGTTGCAAGATATTATTGCTATTCTCGGAATGGACGAACTTTCGGAAGAAGATAAATTAATCGTACACCGAGCAAGACGTGTTCAGCGATTTTTATCGCAACCCTTCTTTGTTGCCGAACAATTTACCGGATTAAAAGGCGTTTTAGTTCCTATTGAAGAAACTATTAAAGGGTTTAATATGATTATTGACGGTAAAGTTGACAAATATCCCGAGGCAGCATTCAACTTGGTGGGAACCATCGAAGATGCCATTGCAAAAGGCGAAAAAATATTAAAAGAAACACAAGAAGGATAATATGTTTTTAGAAATTGTAACACCCGAAGAAACACTTTACAGCAAAGAGGTTAGGTACGTAAAAGTTCCGGGAAGTCAGGGACAATTCGGTATATTAAAAGATCATGCACCGATTATTTCCACTTTGGAAAAAGGTGAAATTAAAGTTGTAGAACCCGATGATGATGAAATAACTTTTGAGGTAAAAGGAGGGGTTATTGAAATTCTGAAAAACAATATTATAATTCTTTTGAAGTTATAAATTGAATTTATCGGAATAATAAAAAAGGTCGTCAAAAAATTTTTGATGACCTTTTTTGTAAACGTTTTTTTTAAAATTATTTTTTCCTGCACATCAGTTTGTCGGCAAAATCCGATAAAATTACTTTTTTCTCAGTCTCAACGTCTGACATGTTTAATGACGAGACAGCTTTTTGAAAGTATTTTTTTATTTCAATTTCGGTTAATTCGGGAATCTTTAATCGGTCATAAATTGTTTTTACCGAATTAATTTTAATGCTGTTATCAATCTTTTTATCGGAAATAAGACTGCTTAATTTTATTTTAGTTTCTTCATCGGCTTCTTTAAAGGCACGAATCAGCAAAAAAGTTTTTTTCCCTGTAAGAATATCGTTGCCCGGTTGTTTTCCGAAAACCGAAACATCCGCATAGGTATCCAGCAAATCGTCTTGAATTTGAAATGCCAAGCCGATATTTAAACCGAAATCATACAACAAATCGGCATTTTTTTTATCGGCACCTCCGATAATTGCTCCGGCTTTTAAAGATGCAGCAATTAATACCGATGTTTTTAATTTTATCATCGTAAGATAATCTTTTTCGCTCACATAATCACGCGTTTCAAAATCCATATCATATTGCTGACCTTCACACACTTCAAGAGCCGTTCGGTTAAATAATTTAAAAACGGGTTTAAGAACATTATCGGGCAATTCGGAAAGTAATTTATACGATTCAATCATCATGGCATCGCCGGAAAGAATAGCTGTATTTGCATTCCATTTTTTATGAACGGTTTGCCGGTTTCTTCTTATCGGCGAATTATCCATAATATCATCGTGTAAAAGCGTAAAATTATGAAATATCTCAAATGCCGATGCTGCGGGTAAAGCCGCTTCAATATCTTCCGAAAATAAATTACAAGCCGCAAGAACAAGTACGGGACGTATCCGTTTTCCGCCGGAAGCAAGCGAATATTCAATCGGTTCGTATAAACCTTTCGGCTCTTTATTAAAATTCAGGGAATTTATTCTTTTTAAAATAAGCTCTTGCAATTGTATTAATGTAAACATCCGGTTATTTTTAATCAAAATTGACAGTACGGAATTATTCCTTTTTACAGTTTACAAAAGTAGTAAATCTATTTTAATTAAAAATTTCATAAAAATCGGAAATGTTTTTTATACCGAGATTTATCCGGATAAACAAAATTATGAGATTAATGAAAACATTGTTGGGTCCGTTTTAAGGGTTTTGGAAGACAAATAATACATTGAACCGATAAGCATTCAGAAAAAAGCAAGTCAATTTCGATTCGTCAAATAACAGACGACGAAGGTAATCTGCAAAATTAAGACAGTCGAGAATCTTTTTTATATAAACTGACCGAATTTTTATCTTCACACCTTATATATAGGGTCTCAATTGTTTTATCGAAAACAGGATGAACAAAATCGGGCGCAATTTGCATCATCGGTTTCAATACAAACAGGCGAAGATGCATTAAGGGGTGGGGGATTGTTAACTGCTTGGTTTTGATAATTTTAGTTTCGTAGAAAAGAATGTCAATATCAATTGAGCGTGAAGAATAAACCGGTTTTCCGTTTTCTGTTTTTGTTTTCGTATTTCTGCCGAGTTTCTTTTCAATTTCCTGTGTTTTTTGTAAAAGCTTGTCGGGAGACAGAAATGTTTTAATTTCGATAACGGCATTCAAATAATCGCTGTCTTCGTAAGCCCATGATTTACTTTTAAAGATACTTGAAAATTTTATTATTTTTCCGACATCATTTTGTATTTGTTCTGTTGCTTTTTTTAATTGCATAAAACAATTGCCTTTGTTACTCCCCAATGAAAGAAATACTTGTGCCATTTACGATGAAAATTTATAATTAGAATAAAGATAAAAGTTTTTTAAATAATTTTATAATAATTTGCATTAAAATAAAAAAAAATAATAATTTTGCACTCCTAAATTTAATGACCCATGGTGTAATGGTAACACAGCTGGTTTTGGTCCAGCCGTTCCAGGTTCGAGTCCTGGTGGGTCAGCATAATTGCGTTAAGCCCTTATTATTCAAATGATTAATAGGGGTTTTTCCTTTTTTTATTAGAAATAAATTTTTTTTAAAAAAAGTTTTTTATAACTTTATACTTTGTTTCTGTAATATAAAACTATATAATATGAAAACATCTTTTAAATTAATTACATTTATTTTTGCGGCAAGTATGCTGTATCTTTTTACGGCATGCGGAGACGATGCAAATAATAATAAAAATGAAAAAGATTCATTAAATCAGGATGTTACTGAGATTAATGAAGATAATCTTATTACGTATTTGGTACCTTCACCTAAGGATATGTTTGCTTTTACCAGAGAAGGTAATTTAAAGTATTCTTCAGACGTTTTGAATGCTAAAGAAAATGCCGATAAATTTATTGATACGAAATCACAAGAAATAGGTTTCGGAATTTATTCTGCAGATTTGGCTTATGCTGCTGCATTTAATCAAACAAATACAGCCGGAGAATACCTTAAGGTAGTCGAAAGTTTGAGCGATAAAATCGGTCTCGGTTCTGTTTTTACCGAAAGTTTAATTAACCGATTTAAGAAAATTGAAAGTAAAGATTCTTTAATGAAAGTAACCAATGATACTTATTATGATATTGTTAAGTTTTTAGAAAGTAACGACAGAAATACTTCTTTGTCATTAATTTCAACAGGCGGATGGATTGAAAGTTTGTATATTGTTACCAATTTGCAGAATAAATATCAAAAAGACAATGAAATTATTCAATTAATTGCAGACCAAAAAAATATTTTTGAAAATATTATTTTATCTCTTCAACAAAGAGAAGCCGATCCGAATGTTGCCGATTTAATTAAAGAATTGCAACCGGTGAAAAATGTTTATGATAAATTGGAAGTTATTAAAATCGAAAATCCGAATGTTAAAAATGCGAAAACCAATCAAATTATTGTCGGCGGATCAACAAAAATTGTTATGACAGAAGATCAATACAATCAACTTAAAAAAGCAATTGCTGATGTAAGAAATAAATTATCCGGTTCTGACGTTTAAAAATTCTAACTATTAAAATTGAAGATTATGAAAACTAAATTAATATATATTATTGCGTTGTTTCTTGTATTTCCTTTATTTTCGGATGCTCAATCCAAATGTTCCGATTTCTTTAAGTACAGAAGACCCGAAGCTCCTTATGAGTACAATGACCAGTCGAGCAGTGCGGTATGTGTTACCGGACAAACCTATGAATTTGTTCTGCCTTTAACAAAAGGAAAAGATTTTCGTTTGAAATTTTATGCGGCAGCCGTTTTTAACAACCGAATTAATTTTAAAATTATTGACG
>CAZCPV010000138.1:0-8294 GCA_964500765.1 uncultured Draconibacterium sp. | reverse complement strand
TTGGCACGAAGGCGAAGAAGCTCTTGTTGCAACACAAGAAGGTATTGCAGAATATCTGGCAAAAAAATAATTATTTTACGATAAATGATTTTGATAAGCTTGTTTGGGTTTCCGGACAAGCTTTTTTGTAAGTTGTCATTGTAAATCGTCTTTCCAAAGGCGATATTTGTAAGTCGTCTTTTTAAGGCGATTTTTTGTTAATCATTATTTTTTTAAGAACTTTATTGCAGCCGTTTTTGTTAAGCTTCAGCATGTTTTCAGGATACATCGGAGACTGCAGTCAAATATACAAACTAAGCAAAGTAAAAACGGCAAAAACAATACTTGCAATACCGTTGGTTGTAAAAAATGCCAAGTTTATTTTACTTAAATCGTCTGCTTTTACTATCAAATGTTGATAAATCAGTGAAGACCCGAAGAAAAATGCACCCGCCCAATACCAAATTCCGAGAAAATCCGCTCCTTTTATACCTGCCCAAATAATAAATCCTACGGTCAGGAAATGCGATAAACTTGATAAGCGTAAAGCATTTTTTTTACCCAAAAGGGTAGGGATGGACTTCAGATTATTTTCTTTATCAAATTCTTCATCCTGAAGGGAATAAATAATATCAAATCCGGCTGTCCAAAACAAAACAGTTAAGGAGAAAAGAACCGGCAGCAACGAAAATGTACCGGTTACGGCAAGATAAGACCCGACAGGTGCAAGCGACAAGCCCAAGCCCAAAATAAAATGACAAAACCACGTAAAACGTTTCGTGTAACTGTAACCCAAAATAACAGCCAAAGCAAGGGGTGCCAAAAAAAATACGAGTTGATTAATAAAATAGGTCGTAAGCAAAAACAGCAGGGAGTTAATAATTACAAACCAAAGGGCATATTTCGATTTTATTTTTCCGGAAGGAATTTCCCGAACAGCCGTTCTCGGATTTTTTTTATCAATATTTTTATCTAACCAGCGATTAAATCCCATGGCGGCGTTGCGTGCAAAAATCATATCCAAAACGACAAAAAGAAAGAGTTGCAAATTTTCGATACTGAAAATATCTTTGTTACTTGTTTTTAATGCCAGAAAAAAACCGATTAAAGCAAAAGGCATTGCAAAAATTGTATGACTGAATTTTACGAGTGATAAATATTTCTTTATCATCAATATATCGTATTTTATGTAATTAATTGTACAAAAATACATTAATTGTTCCGGTTTTAACAAAATTTTCTAAATTTGTCATAAATATTTTTCAGCATAAAATTTGGATAATTACAAACAAATATCGGATAATCAGTTAGTTAGTCTTTATAAAGAGCAGCTTGATAAAGAAATTGTCGGTGAATTATTCAAACGTTATACCCGATTTGTTTTTCTTGTTTCGTTAAAATACCTTAAAAATGAAGACGAAACAAAAGATGCCCTTATGCAAATTTTCGAAAAACTTTTTGATGACTTGTTAAATCATAAAATTGAAAATTTTAAATCTTGGTTATACATGGTTACGCGTAATCATTGCTTGATGATTTTGCGTAAAAAACAGTCCGATTTGAAAAAAAATCAAGAATTTAAAAAAGACACGGAAAATTTTATGGAAAATGATTATAATTTGCATCTAAAAGAAAATGAAGCAAAAGAATTAAAGGCAAATACCGTTCAAAATGCCGTAAATCAGTTGAATAAAGAACAAAAAGAATGTATCGCTTTGTTCTATTTTGAAGAAAAATCGTATGCGGATATTGCCCGATTAACCGGATATACAGAAAAAAAAGTGAAAAGCTATATACAAAACGGGAAAAGAAATCTGAAAAATATACTAAGCAAAGAAGGACTTACGGCTTTAATGCTTATTCTAATCCAATTAATCTCATGAAAACCGAAATAAATCACATATTTAAACAAAGTTCTTGCCTTACACAGTATGAGATTGAACGGTATGTGTCCGGAACTTTAAGTGAGAATGAACTTCGGAAAGTTGAACTGCATATCGCCGATTGCCCGATGTGCAACGATGAAATTGACGGTTATTCTTTACTTCATGACAAAAATAACTTACCTTTCGTAATTGCCGAACTCAACGAACGAATTGACAAGAAAATCTCCGAAAAAAAAGTAATACCTTTAATTTCTCACCGAAAAAAAACAATAAAACGCTTTATTTCAATTGCTGCTTCATTGATATTATTACTCGGTGCCGGATTTGTTATTAATTTCTATATTAACAATGTCGAGAAAAATCTATCCGAAAACTCTGCCCCCGGACAAAACACGGAAGAAAACGCAATTATTGTAAAATCTGCGGAAGAAAAAAATACGGCTTCGGACGAAACCGCAGGGACCAAAACCGAAATTCAAGATACGAAAACTGTAAATAACGATAAAACCGTAGAATCCGTACATAATCAAGCAGATTCAAAAATTTTACACGAAGAATCCGCTGAAAATACCGGCGATTCCGAAGAACTTTCAGATGTCGAACAAGAAAATGACGAAGAAATTGCAAGCGATAATGAAGCAATTGATAAAACCGAAGCCGAAAATAGCTTTACCGAAGAAACTAAACCGGAAAATAAAGATATTGTAATTGCCGGATTGGAAAAAAATATGAAATTGAAATCAAAGGCAAAAAAAACTTCGGTCAACGACCAACCTTCCGGAAATATTTCTTTTACGACAACAAGAGGCGTTAATGTTAAAAATGATAAAAAATCGAATAAAAAAGAAATCGAAAAATACAAAAGTTTACGCGAAAGTGCTTTATTATCATACAGTATGAAAATTTATGACGAAGCACTCAAAGATTTTAATTCCTATTTAAAATATAAACCGAACGATTACGAAATAAGATACAAAGCCGGTATTTCATATTACAATTTACAAAAATACGATAATGCAATTTTCCAATTCAACAAAGTAATCGGCGAAGGAATTAACAAATATATTGAAAATGCCGAATGGTACAAAGCAAAATCACTGCTTAAACTCGGAAAAAATGCCGAAGCAAAAACTGTCCTGAACAAAATAATCGTTAAAAACGGTAAATACCAAAATCAAGCACTGGATTTATTAAACTCTTTGGAATAGATTTAATAATTTCTTGCCCCGAACAGTAAACTCCCTATTCTTACCATATTTGAGCCCTCTTCTACGGCAATTTTATAATCTCCCGACATTCCCATAGATAGATTCTTAAAATCCTTACTGTTTTTGAAAATACCGGATTTTAAACTGTCAAAACACGATTTCAAATAAGCAAATTCTTTTCTTACTTGCTCTTTATCAGGAGTATTGGTTGCCATTCCCATTAAACCGGATATTTTTACGAATTTAATATTTCGGTATTCTTGCGAATTTAAAATTTCGTTAATTTCTTCAAAAGATAATCCGAATTTTGTTTCTTCTTCGGCAATGTGCATTTGAAGCAGGCAATTAATCGGTCGATTTATTTTTCGTCCTTCCTTTTCAATAATTTTTAGGAGTTTCATGCTGTCAACCGCATGAATTAACGATACAAAAGGTACAATATACTTTACTTTATTACTTTGTAAATGTCCGATAAAATGCCATTTGATGTCTTTCGGTAATTCTTCGTATTTTTTTACCAAATCCTGGACTTTATTCTCGCCGAAAATTTTGTGTCCTGCATTATATGCCTGCATAATATCTTCATTCGGCTTTGTTTTCGATACCGCAACAAGTTTTACTTTTTCGGGAAGTTCCGACTTTATTTTTTTTATTTTATCGGGAATATTCATTTTTTTTTGCAAAACTATAAATTAACAACTGTTTTAAATAATTTTTCCGAAAATATTGTATAAAATAATACTTTTGCAAGCGATGAAATATTTTTTTATAATATTCGGAATTATTTTTACACAAAATCTGACGGCTCAAAATACCTTGTTTTCGGATATCCGAATTAAATCCGATTATTATATAGGATTTTTATTGCCTGAATATGAGTTTGTTAACTATCTTACAAATGATAATATCAAAGCGTTTGATATAGAAATTGTAAAAGACCTGAAAGGGCAAAAATTATGGGAACAGGTATATAATTATCCTTCAATCGGCATATCTTTTTATCACGGAACTCTCGGAAATAACCTTGTTTTCGGAAATGTTACCGCTTTATATCCTTCAATATCAATCCCTTTGTTTGAAAAGAAAAAAATTCTGATTTCATCCGAAACAGGTATCGGAATTGCCTATGCTTCCGAAATTTTTAATCTCGAAAACAATTACCGAAATATTGCTGTCGCATCACATTTTAATATTTGGTTTCGCGAAGCACTTAATTTGTCTTATCAAATTAATGAAAAATTCTCCGTTTCAACCGGAACGGCATTCGGGCATTTTTCAAATGCAAATTTACGAGAACCCAATTTGGGTTTAAATTTTTGGACATTTTATGCCGGTGCCGATGCCCTTATTTCCCGTAAAACGGAAAAAATTACGAAACAAATTCCTGAATTTATTAAGAAAAATGAATTTGCTCTTATAATTGCCGCCGGCGGAAAGCATACACGCCGATTTGCCGAAAGGTCGTATTTTGCCGGCTCATTTTCAGGAGAATACAGAAGAATTCTCGGCTTTAAAGGCGGCTTGGGAACCGGACTTGATATTTTTTACGATGCTTCAATACCCGATGAAATGAAACGTGCCGGAAAAACAAACATAAAACAAATATATAAATTAAAAACAGGGATACACCTTTCGCAGGAATTAAGAGTAGGGAAGCTGTCTTTAATTATTCAGGAAGGATTTTATATCGGATTTAAAGATTATTTGAACAATCGGCTCATGTATAATCGCGGGATTGTACGATATCGAATTTCCGACCGATTATTTCTTAATATGGCTATGAAAACAAATTTATGGATACTCGATGTTATGGAATTGGGATTGGGATACAATATCGGAAAATTATAAATTATGAGAAAAATTCTGCTTATATTGTTGCTGTTCTTATCCTTTTTTTCTTGTCGAAAAACTATTGATTGTATCGGTAATACGGGAAAAAAAGTAATATATCAATATGAAATTTCGGATTTTGATACTTTGGTTGTAAACAACAATTTTGAGATTAATCTTGTTCAAGATACGGTAAATAAATTAATTGTATCGGCGTATAAGAAATATGCGGATGCTTTAACATATTCAATATCAGATAATTCTTTGTTTGTTGACGATACTTATAATTGCAAATTTACAAAACCGAAAAAAAATAAAATCCGTATCACATTGCACGTAAAAAGGATAAGTCTTATACGAATTAATGCCCCTTCAAAAATTATTTCCGAAATGCCTTTGATTAACAGCGATGAAATAGGTGTAATTGTTATTCCAAAAATTTTTGAAGCCGATTTAAACGTAAATTGCAGAGTATTTTACTTTTGGAATACACACCTTAACGGCGGAAAAATGTTTCTTCACGGAAATTCGGAATATTTAAAACTGTGGAACACAAGTTTGTGTGCCGTTGATGCTTCCGACCTGAATACACAAAATGCTTATATCGAAAATAATTCGAAAGGAGATATTACGGTAAAACCCGAAAAGTTTTTAAGTTGCAAAATTCTGAATTCCGGCAATGTTTATTACATCGGAAATCCGGAAACCATTATCCTTGACGATACTTTGTCTTCCGGTAAATTGATTAAATTAAATTGACAACCGCCGTAAATTATCCGATACTCAATACTCAATACTCAATACTCAATACTCAATACTCAATACTCAATAAAAAACTTACCCGCCTGTATAAATCGGTGTTTCTGCCGTAACATCGTCGGCACGAAAACCGAAACCGAGGCGTTTTCCCGTTTGTATTTGTGATTTTTTTCTTTTGTCTTTAATTTGTTCAACCGTAATAACTTTCATATTTTCATAAGGCGGAACCAGTAAATCAAAATCCAACGAATAAGCAATTGCTGTATCAATAATTTCTTTTAAACTCTTTTTATCTATTATGCTGTTGCCGAAATCGTTATACAAATAACCCATTTGGCGTTTCCCTTCAACAAAATAGTGCAAATCTTTATTTATAAAAATACGACCTACCAAATATCCCAAATCGTTTACTCTGTCGTATTTAAAAGAATCTGCCAAAAAGTTGTAAATATTAATAATTCCCGAATAGGTAACCATCTCATTATTCTGAACATACGATATTTTCCAAACACCGTGGTCGCGGTCAAATTCAAAAATATTGGAGTGCATTTGAAAAACCAAAATATCGCCGGCTATTTTTAATTCGCATTGAAAATCGCTTACGTCTTTATATTTAAAAGGAGGGTTCGGAACACTGTCTTTGAGTTGTTTATTATACGATTTTTCAATTTCTGTTAAAACCGTTTTCAAATCGGTAAAAACATTAAATGTATTCGTAAAAACATGTTGTTTCAGTAACGACTTCTTTTTTATGGTCTCAAGTATAATGTTTTCTTTGTTCGCAGTCATATTTTTTAAGTTTTATTTTAACAAAAGTAGTGAAATTTAGTTAATTCTTATATTTTTGTTTCGTTTTTATGTTAAATAT
This sequence comes from uncultured Draconibacterium sp., assembly GCA_964500765.1. Classification (GTDB taxonomy): domain Bacteria; phylum Bacteroidota; class Bacteroidia; order Bacteroidales; family JAADGE01; genus JAADGE01. The sequence goes on along the minus strand of CAZCPV010000138.1, from coordinate 1,764 downwards.
AAATTTTATAAATTATAATTATGAAGAAATTATTATCAATTCTAATATTAAGCACGCTTTCTGTATTTATTTCAGAATCAAATGCTTGTACAAATTTTCTGATTACAAAAGGTGCATCTGCCGACGGTTCCGTTATGATAAGTTACAATGCCGATTCGCATCTTTTATACGGTGAATTATATTTCTGGGCGGCAACCGATTGGCCTGCCGGTTCAATGTTGGATGTTTATGAATGGGATACCGGCGAATATCTCGGACAAATACCCCAAGTTGCACATACTTATAATGTTACCGGAAATATGAATGAGTTTCAGGTAGCCATAGGCGAAACTACTTACGGCGGAAGACATGAACTTCATCATCAAAAAGGGGCAATTATGGATTACGGAAGTTTAATTTATATTGCCTTGCAACGTTCAAAAACTGCCCGCGAAGCCATAAAAGTGATGACCGATTTGGCAGAAAAATACGGCTATTACAGCGAAGGAGAAAGTTTTTCCGTTTCCGATAAAAACGAAGTTTGGATTTTTGAAATGATAGGCAAGGGGCAAGGCGAAAAAGGTGCCGTTTGGGTTGCTCGAAAAATTCCCGACGGATATATAAGCGGACATGCAAATCAAGCACGTATCACAACTTTCGATTTTCAAAAAAAGAACCGGTGGAACGACCCGAAAGCCGATACTTTTAACAGCCCCGATGTGGTTTCTTTTGCCCGGGAAAAAGGATGGTATGTAGGAAAAGATAAAGATTTCAGTTTTTCCGACACGTATGCTCCGGTTGATTTCGGTGCCGCACGTTTTTGTGAAATGCGTGTTTGGTCTATGTTTAAAGACGTAAAAAAAGATATGGCAAAATATTTCGATTATGCAAAAGGAAATGTCGAACACGCAAAGGCCTTTGCCGACGGCAGAAAAAACCCCAACGGATATGCAACCAACCGTATGCCTTTGTGGATAAAACCGGACAAAAAAATTACTCTTCAAAACATGTTCGATTTCCTTAGAGACCATTTGGAAGGAACTCCTTTGGATATGCGTAAAGATGTAGGTGCGGGTCCTTTTGAATTGCCGTACAGATGGCGACCTTTAACATGGGAAATTACAAATGACGGAAGCAAAGAATTATCAAAATTATTTAAAAAATACAAAACTGATACGCTGGAATTTTGTAACGAAAGAGCTACGGCAACGCAACAAACCGGTTTCACTTTTGTGGCTCAATCGAGAAGTTGGCTGCCCGATGAAATAGGCGGTATTATTTGGTTCGGTGTTGACGATGCGTCAAGCACGGTTTATACCCCGATTTACAGCTCTTCAACCCACATTCCCGAAACGTATGCCGTCGGAAACGGTAAAATGATGGAATGGTCGGATAATTCGGCATTTTGGACTTTTAATCAAGTTTCTAATTTTGCTTATCTTGCATACAGCAGAATTCATCCCGAAATTGACAAAAAACAACACGAATTGGAAAAATCTTATCAGAATAAAGTAAAAGCCGTTGATGCCGGAGCACAAATATTATATAAAACCGATAAAAAAGCGGCTCGCGATTTTGTAACCGATTTCTCGGTCAGTAATGCAAATAATTTGGTTTATCAATGGAAAGATTTTTATCACTATCTGTTTATGAAATATATGGACGGAAATGTTAAAACACCGAATCCCGGGCATTTGAATCCCCATCTTTCGCAACCCGGCTACGGTGAAGATTTTTACAGAAGAATTGTAAAAGATACCGGTGAAAAATTACTGATGAAATAAT
>CAZCPV010000137.1:0-8453 GCA_964500765.1 uncultured Draconibacterium sp. | reverse complement strand
TAATTCTCCGAATGCCGATATCGAATACGATATAACCGGATTAAACTTAATTCCCGGAATAATCGACCCGCATGTTCACGTAAGAGATCTGCGTCAAGCCGAAAAAGAAGATTGGACAAGTGCCTCGAATGCCGCTTTGCGAGGCGGTGTTACAACTGTTTTCGATATGCCGAATACACGTCCGCCTACCGTTAATTTAAAATTTCTGAACGAAAAAAGAGAAAAAGCAAAATCGGCAAAAATAAATTACAAATTTAATGTAGCGGCAACTTCCGAAAATTTAAAAGAACTTGTCGAACTTTTAAATACAAAACCCGAAGATGTTGCGGCATTAAAACTGTTTCTTGCCGGTTCAAATTCAAACGAATATGTTGACAGTAAGGAAGATATTAAACAGATTTTTGATATTTCATTGAAATACGACCTGCCGGTTATTATTCATACCGAACGGCAAAAATGCGTAGAAAATTATTCCGCAAAGGTGAAAAAGCCGACCGTTTTCGACCATAATTTTATGCGAAATCGCGAATGTTCCGTAAAAGGAACCGAACTCGTTATTTCTCTTGCAAAAGAAATCGGCAATAAAATATATCTTGCACATATTTCAACTTCCGAAGAAATTGACATAATAAAAACAAATAAGAACAAATGTAAAGTATATTGCGAAATTACGCCGCACCACCTGCTTATTAACGAAGAAATTCTTGAAAAAGCGAAAAATTTCGGAAAAGTAAATCCGCCTTTGCGAACACAAAAAGACAACGAAAGAATTTTACAAGGAATAAATGACGGAACGGTTGATACAATCGGAACCGACCATGCTCCGCATCTTCTTTCTGAAAAATTAAAAAAATATACCGAAGCTCCTTCCGGTTTTCCCGGATTGGAAACCGCTTTGCCTTTATTGCTTAACGAAGTAAATAAAGGAAATTTCGATTTGCTGCGTTTAGCAGAATTAACATCAAAAAATAGTGCGGAAATATTTAATATAAAAAACAGAGGGCAATTAAAAGAAGGATATTTTGCCGATTTAACAGTTGTTGATATGACAAGAACTTGGAAAATTGAAGCAAAAAAATTCAAAACAAAAGCAAAATATTCACCTTTTGAAGGAATAACCGGAAAAGGGGACGTAATTATGACATTTGTAAACGGAAAATTGATGTTTCAAAACAAAAAATAATTAATTTTGGTTGAATTTATATACCACACACTTTTAACTTTATAAACCTTCAACTTTATGAACTTTTAACTTTATAAACTTTCAACCTATGAAAAAAGAATATTTTATTTTAAGACTTCACGACATCGGAGCAATAAAATTCGGTGAATTTACACTGAAAAGCGGACATAAATCACCCTTTTATTTCGATTTGAGAGATATGATTTCCTATCCGGAATTACTCAATAAACTTGCGTATCTTATTGCCGATGAGATAAAAGATGCGGATTTCGAGTATATTTCCGGTGTGCCGTACACGGCTTTGCCCGTTGCAACACTTGTCGCCGATATTCTCGACAAACCTTTGATTTTTATCAGAAAAGAAGAAAAAGCATACGGAACAAAAAACGATATAATCGGAAAATTTGAACCCGGAAGTAAGTGCCTGATTATCGATGATTTGATAACAACCGGCGAAAGTTTGGTTGAAACCGCCGAAAAATTTAAAAAAGCCGGTTTGGAAATAACGGATTTTTATGTGCTTATAGACAGAAGTAATAATATTGAAAATCAATTAAATAAACTCGGATATAAACTTCGTTCGCTTATAAAATTAGATAAAATTATTGAAGTTCTGAAAACAAATAACCGTATTTCCGGCGAGCAAAAAAAACGAATTAAAGAATTTACTTCTGAATTAAAACACGAGGTAAAAACAGGAAAAAATTATGAAAATCATTTGACAAAACTGTTGAAAGATAAGATAAAAAACAAAAAATCAAACCTGATACTTTCGCTTGATGTCGATAATCAAAAAGATTTTTTTCAAATTCTCGAAAAAACGGCAAAACACATTGTAATGCTTAAAACGCATATTGATATTCTCAATGATTTTACCCCTGAATTTATCGTAAAATTGAAAGAATATGCCATAAAATACGATTTTATGATTTTTGAAGACCGCAAATTTGCCGATATAGGCAATACCGTCCGAAAACAATATCGTGAGGGTATTTATAAAATAAAAAATTGGGCACATTTTGTTACCGTTCATGCCTTGCCGGGCGAGGGAATTTTGCAGGGACTTTTTGACGGTATTTCAAATCGCAGTTCATTTTTACTTGCAAAAATGTCTTCAAAAGGTAATTTAATGAATGAAACATACACACGAAACGTGTTTGCAACAGGCGAAAAATATGCCGATGTCGTAAGCGGTTATATTTGTCATGCAAATACAGCCGAAGAATTAAAAAAATTAAAAAACAAAATACCGAAAGGTCAACTTATGCTTATGCCGGGTGTGAAATTACAATCGGGAAAAGATGCAACCGGGCAGCAATACACAACCGTTGAAGAAGCCATAAAAGGCGGTGCCGATTGTATTATTGTAGGAAGGGGTATTATCGAAGCCGAAAATCCGGAAACGGCGGCAAAAGAATATCGGGAACGTGCCTGGAAAATGTATAAGCAGGGTGTTTAAATTTTTAAACATCAAAACAATCAAACAAATAAACAAAAAACATGAACAATTTAATCTCAATGCGTGATGTCGGTAAAGAAGATATTCTGAAACTGATAGATTTAGCCGATAAAATCGAAACCGGAAAAATAAAAGTCGATATGTCCGGAAAATTAGCCGCTTTGCTTTTTTTCGAACCCTCGACACGTACCCATTTTTCTTTTGAAACTGCCGTTAAAAAACTCGGAGGCAATACCTTTTCCATGTCCGGAACAAGTTCTACTTCCGTAAAAAAAGGCGAAACATTAGCCGATACTTTAATGACAATCAGTATGTATGTCGATATTATCATTATGCGACACGTTATTGAAGGGGCTGCTCGTTTTGCTTCCGAAACGGTTGCTGTTCCCGTTATTAATGCCGGCGACGGAACCAATCAACACCCCACGCAAGCCATGCTCGACTTGTATTCTATACAAAAAACACAAGGCACTTTAAATAATCTTACAATCGGTATGGTAGGCGACTTGCGGCTCGGCAGAACGGTGCATTCTTTGGCACAGGCACTTTCAGATTTTAATCCGAAATTTTATTTCGCTTCACCCCGCCACCTTCAAATGCCCGGCTACATAAAAGACGACCTGAAAGCAAAAAATATTGAGTTTACCGAACTTGAAGACATTAAAGAAGTGATGCACGAGCTTGATATTATGTATGTTACCAGAATACAGAAAGAACGTTTTGCCGTTTTGGAAGATTACGAAAAAGTGAAAGACAGCTATATTATTTCAAAAAAACTGCTCGAAGGCGTAAAGAAAAACTTTAAAGTTTTGCATCCGCTTCCGCGTGTAAACGAAATTACGACCGAAGTGGACGATACCGAATACGCCTACTATTTTCAGCAAGCACGAAACGGCGTTTTTATGCGTCAGGCAATTATTACCGAATTATTAAATTTGAAATAGTACCTAAACTTTTTACTCACCGCTTTTAACTAAATACAGCATGAAAGAACAATTAAAAGTCGATCCCATAAAAAACGGAACCGTAATAGACCATATAACAGCCGGAAAAGCCCTTGAAGTTGCCGAAATACTTAATATTTCCGATACCGACAGCGAAATAATGATAGGCGTAAATCTAGGCAGCCGAAAAATGGGCAAAAAAGACATTATAAAAATTGAAAATCGCGAACTTTCAAAAGAAGAAGCAGGCAGTATTGCTCTTATATCGCCTACGGCTACCCTTATTATAATCGAAAATTATAAAGTTATCCGAAAATTCGGAATCCATATTCCCGAAGAGATACATCAGCATATTATTTGCCCTAATTCAAAATGTATTACGAATAACGAAAATGTCAAAACCCGTTTTTTCCTTGCCGGAAAAAATCCCGTAGAAGTACGTTGTGCTTATTGCGAAAAAAAATATTTTATTGATGAGGTAAAATTCAGCTTTTGAATGAAGATTATTGATTAACGAATTAAGAATAAAGAAATTATAAAATCAACAATCAACAATTGTTAATCGTCAATCATCAATCGGTGCCAGCTGTTCCTTATTCAATTCAGCCGCAGCAATAATCAACTGTCCCAAAGCAATGCCGCCGTCATTTGAAGGGATTTTTTCGTGCGAATAAACTTTAAAACCGTTTTCGGAAAGCAAATTTTCCGTTTTTGTAAGCAGATATTTATTTTGAAATGTTCCGCCGGATAAAACGACTTTGTCAATGCCGGTTTTTTGTTTCATAATTTTTGCCGTTTGAAAAATAAGTTCGGCAAGCGTATTATGAAATTTTGCCGAAATTTCGGATACCGGAAGTTTGTTTTTCAAATCTTCAATAATGCCGGCAAAAGTTTTCTTAAACGAAATTGTTTCTTTAATTTCAAAATTATAAAAATCCGTAATATTTTCATTAACAATGCTTTCGAGCATCATAGGTGCTTCGGCGTGGTAACCCGCAATTTGAACGATACCGAGTAAAGACGAAACGGCATCAAATAACCTGCCGGCACTCGATATTTTGTAAGTATTAAAATTGTTTTTTAAAACTTGTAGGTAGTTTTTCAAAAATATCGGTTCAATATTTTGTTTTAAAAACGGAATTTCTTCAAAAATCTCTTCACCGAAAAAATGATACAAATACGAAACCGCAGAACGTCTCGGTTCTTTTGATACGGCATCGCCGCCGGCAACTTTTATGTATTCGAAATGCGTAAACCGTTCATATTCCGATAAATCGCAGATAAAAAATTCGCCTCCCCAAATATTCCCGTCATCGCCCAAGCCGACACCGTCGAAAGCTATACCGATAACTTTTTCGTTTAAACCGTGCTCCGCCATGCACGAAACAATGTGGGCATGGTGATGCTGCACTTTTAACAGTCGAGTATCGGGAAATTCGGTATGTAAATTTTCGGCAAATCTTGTTGAAAGATAATCCGGATGTTTGTCGGCAACAATAATTTTCGGTTTAAACCGGAACAGGCGTTTGTACAATTCGTAACTTTCTTTATAAAAATCAAGCGTTTCAATATTTTTTAAATCGCCGATGTGCTGGCTCATTAACGCCTGATTTCCTTTTCCGATACAAAAACAATTAACAAATTCGCTTCCGGCGGCAAAAATACCTTCGGTATTAAACTCGGTAAGAATGGGCGAAGGAGCAAAGCCTCTCGAACGACGCAGCAATCGGAACTTTTTATTTATAACAATTCCGACACTGTCATCGGTGCGGTTATGAATTTTTCGGTTGTAAGTAACAACGGCATCTGCCTTATCCTCAAAGGTTTTTAAAGCAGTTTCGTTTGATGTGATTATGGGTTCGTCGGTAAAATTTCCGCTGGTTAAAACAATAATGTCGGTTTTTAATTTTTCAAATATCAAATAGTGCATCGGCATATAGGGCAGCATAATTCCGATATTCGACAAGCCGTTTGTTACCGACGGTGCCGTTTGTTTTTTTGATTTCAGAAGTAAAATCGGTCTTTGCCAAAATGTTAAAACGCTTTTTTCTTTGCCGGAAATTTCGGCGTATTTTTCGACTGTTTCAATATTTTTGCACATTACGGCAAATGCTTTGCTTTCGCGATTTTTCAAAAGGCGTAAATTTTTTACGGCATCTTCGTTCAGGGCATCGCACATTAGGTGATAGCCGCCGAGTCCTTTTATTGCAATAATTTTTCCTTCTTCCGTAAGGTAAGAAATAATGTCGGTGATGTCGTTTATTTTTTTATAAAAATTGCATTTGTAATACAACGTGTAATGCGGACCGCAATTGTTGCAGGCAACAGGTTGTGCGTGAAATCGACGGTCGTAAATATCGGTATATTCTTTTTTGCAGGTTTCGCACATTTCAAATTCCGACATGGTTGTTTTTTCGCGGTCGTAGGGCAAATCTTTTATGATCGTAAAACGCGGACCGCAGTTTGTACAGTTGGTAAACGGATAATCAATGCGGTGTTTTTGCTGTTTTATATCTGCCAAACAAGCATCACAAACGGCAATATCAGGGCTTACTTCGGTAATTGTATTCGATGTGCTTTCGCTTTTTTTTATTCTGAAATCAGAAAAATTTTCATCTTCGCTTTCCGCAAATTTTATTTCATTTATCGAAGAGGCAAGGGGAGCCGTTTTTTTTATTTTTTCAATGAATTGAAGAAGGGTTTTCTTGTCGGAATTTATTTTAATAAAAACGCCGTCGTTTCGGTTCTCGACCCTGCCTTTAAGTTGCATTTTTTCGGCAAGAACATATATAAAAGGTCTGAAACCTACGCCTTGAACAAGTCCGGTAATTTTTATCCGATACGTTTTTATATGTTTTTCGTTCATCCGATTTTTCTTTCTGCAAAGATTGTAAATATAAAGATAACCGGATATGATTTATGTCAATTTGTCGGTTAATTTTTTTATTTCTTCGCCCGGATTTGTGTTTTTATACAAAATATTGTAAACCGCATCGGCAATCGGCATAAAAATTTTGTACTTTTTATTAATTTCGAAAATACTTTTTACGGCATAATAGCCCTCGGCAATCATTTTCATTTCGAGTTGAGCGGCTTTTACCGAATATCCTTTCCCTGTCATTGTCCCGAAAATACGGTTGCGACTGAATTTTGAATATGCCGTAACCAGCAAATCGCCGAGATATGCCGAGTTTTTAATGTCTCGATTTATGGGGTGAACCGTATCGACAAACCGTTTCATTTCTCTGATTGCACCGGATACCAAAACTGCCTGAAAATTATCGCCGTAGCCCAAACCGTGACAAATTCCCGAAGCCAAGGCATATATGTTTTTCAGAACGGCGGCATATTCCGTTCCGTAGATATCGTCGGAAATGTTGATTTTTGTATAAGGTGTTTTTAGTGCTTTTCCGATTTTTTCGGCGAGTTTTTTATTTTCCGATGCAAGGGTAAGATAGGATAATCGTTCGGCGGCAATTTCTTCGGCATGGCATGGTCCTGCTATAATTCCGATATTTTGTACGGGAACATTGTATTTTTGCTTGAAATATTCGGCAAAGATTAAATTTTCATCGGGAATAATTCCTTTTACGGCGGATATAATGTATTTTTCCGATAAAGAAAAGTTGTTTTTTTTCAAAGCATCTTTTATAAATGCCGAAGGGATTGCAAAAATAAGTATGTCCGATTGTGTTATAATTTCGTTAATATCGTTGCGAATATTCAGATTTTCGGTATTTAATTCGAGCGAACTTAAATAGTATTTATTTCGTTTTCGGGTTTTTATATGGTTGATATTTTCCGGATTTCGGATAAACCAATTTATTTTTTCGCCGTGCCCGGAATCGGAAATCATTTTAACGATTGCCGTTGCCCAACTTCCGCCGCCGAGTATTCCGATTTTTTTATTTTTCATCGAAAGGATTTTTTTGATATTTTACAAAACCGAAAACTTCAATTATATCAAAATTGATTCTGAAAACAATTGTATAACCTTTGTAAATTAAATCTCTGATTGTGTGGTCATTAAAATAGATTGATTTTCGGTATATTAAGGGATTGTCGGGAATATTTTTTATTTTTCCTAATAATTCATTTTTAAATTTTTGGGCATAATAAGGAGAATCTTTTGCAATATATTCGATTTGATTTTCAAGTCTTTCTACAAAAGAAGATTTAAAGATTATTTTCATGGTTTTTAATAATCTTGTCTAATTTTTTATTTGTTTCGTCGAAAGAATAAAAAACAGCTTTTTCGGATACAATTTCATTTAATTCACTTTGCAGGTATTTCTTTACGGAAGAAAATTCATCTTTTTCGGTAATAATTTTAATTTCATCTTTACCGAACTGATCGATGATTTTCATAAACTTATCAAAAACGGTATCGTGTATTTTAAGTTTAAGTGTGTGCATTTTTTCTTTTTTACAAAGATACTGAAATATTTTTATTCAACATCTTTCCATTTGAATGTTTGAATCATCCGGTCGATATCTTTTTTTAAAAATTTAAGTGCCGGAGCCAGTGAATCTTTATTCGGAACTTCGTTAAAATAAAAAGCACCTCTTAAAAAATGTTTGGTGCTGTCGGTAAGGTAAAACTGAATTTGCGAAGCAACATCGCCTTTTATGTCGTACAAAATCCCGTACACTTTTGCGTTTTTATTTTCCCATATTTTGCTTTCGATGGCATCGGCTTTAACGCTGTGTTTGTATGCCAAATCGCGTGTATCTTCTTCGTACGAGTCCAAATTATTCTGAATGTTTTTATAACTTAAAAAAACGGTTGCATTAAATTTCGGAAATTCCCAGTTTGCCCAATATTTCTCAACATTTTTGCCGGTATCTTTTACGACTTTTGAATACA
>CAZCPV010000136.1:0-8519 GCA_964500765.1 uncultured Draconibacterium sp. | reverse complement strand
GGGATTAGTGCCAGTAAGAATATTAATTTTTTCATGATTATATAATTTTAATTAGGAATGCTTATAGAATATTAACTTGCTTATTATGAGTTTATTAAAATGTGTAAATGCTTAATGTTATTTTATTTTTTATAAAAATCAGTTGTTATTGGGTAATTCTTTTATTTTACTTTTAGCTTCGCTGAGGCACTTCGTGGTTGTCTTGACACAAAAGTAACAAAAAGTCAAGCCAAACAAGAATTTTTGTAAATTTTTACAAAACACTTCACTAAATAAAATTAAAGTTCCGGTGTTTATTTATATAATTTTTTGCATGCTGTAAGTGTTTGTTTTACAATGTGATAGGTGGTATAATGAAAGCCGAAATGAATTTTGCTTTTAACGTTTCGTATTTTGAAAATTTATCAAAAATTCTTGTAGGTCTCTCCGGCAGTTTGCAAAATTCCGTGTTAAATTAAAAATCCTCCGGTTCCGGAATATCTCTATTTAAAATTCAAAGACTTATTAAAGGATTTAGCATATCAACAATTTTCGGTTTGTCAAACTAAATTAACACAAAGTTATGAAAAGAAATCTAAAGGACAAGCTTAATAATTGCAGGAAGCCGCTGACTGAGCATGCCGAAGTCAGCCGGACAAAATCAATTTGTCGAAGTCGGCATGATAAAACGTGCCATTATTTCTTTTCGGAAATTTTCGGTTCATGAAATAAATCAACGGCAACAATAATTGCCGTGAAACCCCAAAACGGAACCGATGCTTTGTCGGTATTCAAAAAATCATTTAAAAATCCGTGGATATAGTAGGTAATAAGTCCCATTAATAAGCTGATAACAAGAATTTTAATGTCCTTATCCCTTGCTCGATAATAAATTTTAATTCCGGTAATTAAAGTGGTAATAATTATTGCCAAAAAAGTCAGCAGACCGAGTATGCCTGATTCTGCCAAAGGTCCGATATATTCGCTGTGTGCGTTTCCGACATCGCCGAAATCGGTACTGATAATGGTTCGGTCGTAAGACATTTGATAAGGAGCATATTGAAACATGTAGGTGCCGGGTCCGAAACCCAAAATCGGACGTTCTTCAAACATTTTAAAAGCTGAATTCCACCGGTTTATACGTTCCAAATTTGACGCATCCGTTGCAATGTTGGTAACGGAGCTGACATGTTTTTCTAAATCTCCGGAAGAATCTTGCCGGTTTTTTTTCATGCTGTCAAGAATTTGAAACTGAAACATAAAAAACAGGAAGACCAAAACGATACTGCTGAAAATAAGAATATAGCGGTTTATTTTCAGTTTAATAATCATAAAAACAATAAAAACGGCAACGATACTTATCCATGCTGCTCTTGAATAAGAAAAAGTTACAGCAAAAAGAAATAATACCAGCAAAAAGAAATTAATGATTTCAAAACTTTTGTTTTGTTTTTTTATAAAAAGCCAACCGGCAATAACCGGAATAAACATGGCTAAAATTGCTCCGTATGAAGTATGGTCGTTATAAAAGGGTTTCATAACGCCTTGAGCAATTTTTTTTATAAACAAACCGACGGAAATATGGTTGTATAAGGTATAAAATATAACAAACGTGAAAGCAATAATGTATGCCCAAATAAATTTTTTGATAAAATTTTTGTCTTTAAAAAAATAAACAGCCATAAAATATAAAGGAACAACAAACCAAATACGCGACAGCAGAAATTTGAACGATACAACGGGCATTGTGCTTGTTATGCTTGTAAAAAACAACCAAAAAATATTTAATAAAACGGCAATTGAAACCGGATGTCTTACTATTTTTTTATCAAAGGTTTCTCCGAGTAAAATTTTCAATAAAAAAATAAGAAGAAAACCGGCAAATATGGGCTCTGTCGGAATGGAAACATCTACCGGTGTATTCGGCACAAATTCCGTAAGCAAAATAGATAAAGGCGTAAAAAAAACAGAGACTAAAAAAATAAGTTTTAAATCGGTAAGGGCATACCAAACGATTAAAAAAATAAACGGAACTAAAACACCGTAATAAATATCAAAATAAATGAGGGTAACATTAATGATGATATAAATTAAGGATACGAAAAAAAGTAATTTATTATTTTTCAGTATATCCAAAACAGAGCAAATTAATTGTTTTTAACTTTTTCTTTAAAGTTTTTGAAAAAATCGGCAAAAGCTACAAACAATATTGCAAAAATAAAACTTGAAAGTGTTGATAAGGTAACAATTAACCATCTTACGGGTTTTGCTTTCTTTTCCGAAGGAACGGCTTTTTCCACAATGTAAATGTTGGATAAGTTTTGTCCGTATTCAACACCGGCTTCCACCCATTTTCCTTTCAGGTAACTTAAACGTTTTTGTTCAAATTCAATAAATTTTGAAAGTTCTAAGGAAACATGCCCGTATTTTTCTAAATTTTTGAGTTTGTTTTCCAAATATTTTATTCCTGCTTTTGAAATTTTTCCGGAAGCAATTCCTTCTGCAAGTCCCGAAGTATAGGCAGTTGTTTGTTGTGTGTAATCCAAAATTCCCATTTTGTTAATTACGGAAAGCGAATCGGACATTTTTTGAATTTGCCGGCTTAACTTTTTATATTCGTATTCAACAATCAGCAAAGCGTTCCATGCTCGTCCTTTGTGCAGAGTGTTTAAAACAGTATCGCCGTACAGGGAAATTTCGTTTGCAATATCGGAAGCGTATTGCGGATCTTCGTCAAACACCTGAATTTTAACCGATTGAAATTTTGTTTTGCTTAAAGATATATTCCCGTTGTAGGTATCTAAAAGGTTTGTTTTCATATACCGGGAAGTCGTATCTATGCCGTAATGTTCAACCAAGTTAAATTTTTTCACAATATGGTCGAAAATTTCATTCGATTGCAATACCTGCAAAAGCTGTTCGGTTTCTTCCTCGTCGCCGAAAGCCATCATATTGCCTTTGGTGTTTCCGAGCAATGCCTTCGATACCGAAACCGACGATGCCGGATACAAAATAACCGATGATTTATACATGGGGGTCATCAACAACGAAACGATAATTGAAATAACAGCTCCGGCAAGGGTAATAATAATTATCGGCAGGCGTTTTTTGTATAAAAAAACCAATAAATCGGATGAGTCGTTTTTGAAATTGTTCTTTTCAGCCATAATATTTATTCTTGTATTGTTATTATTGAATATTTTTTCTTTCCTTGTCGGAAAACCAAATATTTGTCGGAAATAAGATGTTTGTCGGAAATAAGTTCATCGGGATTTGTAAATTTTTCCATGTTCAAACTTAAGCCATTGTCTTTTATCAGCCGTCTTACTTCGCCTTTTGATTTAAAAACTTGCGTATGTTCGGCAAGCAAATCAAAAATATTTACTCCGTGTGCAAGCAAATTTTTATTTATTTTAAAATGCGGAACACCGGCAAATACGTCGTTAAATGTTTTTTCGTCCAATGCCGAAATTTGTTCTTTGGTTCCTTTTCCGAAAAGAATTTGAGAAGCCGAAACGGATGTGTCGTAAGCATCTCTGCCGTGCACCATAACCGTAAGTTCTTCGGCAAGTTTTTTTTGCAGAATTCGTGTATGCGGAGCTTCTTTGTGTTCGTTTACCAACGTTTCGATTTCTTGTTTATTCAAAACGGTAAAAATCTTTAAATATTTTTCGGCATCTTCGTCGCTTGTGTTTATCCAAAATTGAAAAAATTCATAGGGCGAAGTTTTTTCCGGGTCGAGCCAAATATTTCCTTTTTCGGTTTTCCCGAATTTGCCTCCGTCGGCTTTGGTAATCAGCGGACTTGTAAGAGCATACGCTTTTCCCTGTAACGTTCTGCGAATCAGTTCGGTACCGGTAGTGATATTTCCCCATTGGTCGGAGCCGCCCATTTGCAATTTGCAGTTGTATTCTTTGTAAAGATGTAAAAAATCGTAGCCCTGCACAAGCTGATAGGTAAATTCGGTAAAAGAAAGCCCTTCGGCATCTTTATCGTCGGAAGCGTTCATTCGTTTTTTTACCGAATCTTTTGCAATCATATAGTTTACGGTAATGTGTTTTCCTACATCTCTTATAAATTCCAGAAAAGAAAATTTACTTAACCAATCGTAATTGTTGAGCATCAGGGCTTTATTTTCTTTATCATCGGAAAAATCAAGAAATTTTGCCAATTGTTTTTGAATTTTTTCCTGATTGTGCCTGATGGTTTCCAAAGTAAGTAAGTTTCGTTCCTGCGATTTTCCGGAAGGGTCTCCTATCATGCCGGTGGCACCGCCTATAACGGCAATAGGTCTGTGTCCGGCAATTTGAAAATGTTTCAACAACATTACTCCTACGAGATGTCCGATATGCAGCGAATCGGCTGTCGGGTCGATACCGACGTAAGCCGCAACATTTTTTTCTTTCAAAACATCTTCCGTTCCGGGCATAATTTGGTGCAACATACCCCTCCATTTTACTTCTTCGACAAAATTCATAAGCTAAAAATTTTTGCAAAGATAATTATTCCGGTTAAGCCGTAAAATATACGGTTAACTTTGTGAAAAATATTCGGTTTATTTTAAGAAATTTACGGTTTTTACGGTGGCGGGAGCCGTATTTTTTACGGTTTTGTAAAATCGGCTTTTTCGTTCGTATTTTGAAGGTAAAATACCTGATTGTGAAACAAAAAGCAGGATAATGCTGACGATATAAAGATATTTTACAGAGCTTGCCGAAATTCCCAGAATAATATTTATCGGTTTTTTTAAATTTACGGAACTTGCACTTTGTGCTTTGTCGGCAACAATATTCGAAAGCCAAATTGTTGCGGAAAATAAAACGGCAAAAATATAAGTTTCGGTATTACCGGTACTGCCTCTCCATTTTTGATTTATAAAATCGGCAAGCTCGGTTGATACCAGTCCGAAAACAGCAATTCCCGCCAAAACAACAAGCAAAGAAAGCGAGTGAACAACCGGACCGCGTTGATAGCCCTTGAAAATTGCCCAAATTAAAACAAGAACCAATAAAACATCAATAATACTTATGCCGGAAATATTGATTTCTGTATTCATTTTAAAAGTTTAATTTTAAAACAAAAGTACATTAATTTTTTATAAAGTAGATAAAAAACTTCGCAATCGGGTTAAAAAACAATGCGAAGTTTTATGTTTTAATTTTTATTTGAAAAAATTGGGTTGGTTAAATTGCCGGTTCCGATTCTGCCTGTAAAATTTCGTTTGTGGAATTTTTACTGATGAATGCAACAAATTCAAGATGCTGAATATTCCAATCATCGAGAAGATTTACGGTGAAAGTTTTTTCAAAAACAGCACCTTTTTTTGCCGAATTTAATATTTTTTCACCGAATGCACCGTTTACGCCTTTTCGCAACATATGCTTATGAAGATAATTTTCGATGTATTCGGAACCGTCTTGCTGCGGGGCAATAATACTGTCTTCGGTAACATAAAGCCCGAGGTTTATACTTTCATCTATATCTTTTAAAATTTCGGTTTTTACATTTACCGTAATTGAATGATTTGCTTCGTTGTATGTCGGTTCAATAATTATGTTAACATCGGGTGTAATATCATAGATTGCATCAACTGCTGCTCGCCAACTGTCTCTTCCGAGAACGAGGTTTCCGTTAAACTCTTTTCTGTTTACAAGACCTCCGGGCAATCCTTGATTTGAAACGCCGTAAAATTCATCTAAGGTATTTCCGGTTTCGGTTCTGAAATCTTCGGGAAAATCCGGTGTATGCGGTTCGGCAAAAAAACTTACGTGAACGGCAATCGGGATAATGTGATCGCAATAATCGTCGTGAATACCGTCGAGAATTCTTGCTGCTTCGGGGCAATTCGGGCAACGATGTCCGGTATAATCTTCAACAAGAATTTTTCTGATGGGGACGGGCAGGTTTTCATCGCCGCAGGTTCCTTCCTGTCTTTCTTTCAGCGGGTTATTTATTTGGTTACAGGCAAAAAGAAATGCAAAAAGAAATATATATGTGATTGTTTTTATTGTTTTCATTTTTCAGAAATTAAAAGGTTGAACTGATGCTGATTGAAAATCCGTTTGATGCCGGAACGGTTCTGCAAACACCGCCGACACAGGTAATTCCTTCGCGTTGTTTTCCGTAGTTGAGTTGAATGCGGTTGGCACCTTTGGTGTATCCGCCGGAAATGATGTAATAGTGTACGCGGTGACTTTCTTCCGGATTTCCGTAATTATATTGGTCGGACAAGGCAAAAAACCAATGCGGAGATGAGGTGTATTCGAGTGTTGTCATATACCAATCGCCGTAATCTTGTTTTCTGCCCGATGCTTCTTTTCCGCTTATCAGAATTTCGTTTTCGACACGCAGTGCTTTTGTTGAGGTAAATTTATAGGTAAAATCCAAAATTCCGATATCGGCATGTACCATACCATATTTCCCTTGGATAACAAGTTTGTTGTAATCTTCATACATATAAATTGCATGAAATTTTATTTTTTTGTTGATTTTTTTATGCAGTTCAATATTAAAATCTCTGAAATATAATTCTTTTCCTACGGCAAAAAAGTTTGATGTATAGCCGTTCAGGTTAGGAATTTCATCATTCGGATCAACAATAATTTCTGTTTTTTGAATTGCATTTACCTGCGAAAAATTTACCAGCAGGTTCATTCCGTATTTTCCGCCGAGTGTGCTGTGTCTTTTAAAATTGTAAAAGAATTCGATATTCCCGCCGAGTTGTCCGTTGGGTTGCGTAGCAAAGGGATACATTGCCGCAAAGGCATAGGCATGTGTTTTTGTAATTGCCGGCAGGTAGTTAATGTTAAGGTCGTTAATTTTTGCCGAACGGTCGGAGCGAAAGCTCATATTGTCTAAGCGTAACATACTGAATAAAAACCCGATACCTTTTTTAGACCAAGAGGTATTGATAAGTAAAGCGTTTCCGGGTTTAAAAATATTTCCGTTATCGGACGAGGGGTCGTTTATTTTGTAAGCATATTCGGAAGAGAAAATAAGTGCATTTCTTGATACGGAAACACGCCCGGCAAAGGCACCTACATTTTCGGGAAAATTGTAAACCGGGTCAAGATTTTTTTGATATTTACTTACGAAACTTCCGCCGAGTAAAATATGTGTTTTGCTTTCGGCAAATTTTTTAAATGTTTCGTTTAGGGAAATTTCGCCGTCAAAACCTCGAACAATTCCGGGTCCGTATTCCCAATAAAGTTTCTGTTTCCCTAAAATTCCGGTAAGACGTATTCCCGGTAAGGGGGCAAATTTTACCCTGATCCCGTCCAAAGCATTGTCAACACCGAGTGTTTTGTCTTCGTAGGTTCTTAAAACCAGTCCGTTTCCGAATTGTTCGTAAAAATTTCCGACCGTAATTTCAAAATCTTCGGTTTTGTAAGAAGCATAGCGATTTGCAATGCCTTGTCCGTTGTATCTTTGATCGTATCCGAGCAAGGTGTTTAGGTATGCTTCGTAACGGAGCCCGGCGGAAAAATTTCCTTTTGTGTATGTGAAATTTGCATACGTATTTGCACGCATAATTTCATCCACGCTTTCTGCTCCGATTATTGAATCGGCGGAATAGCTTTGTGCGTTGAGTTCAAAATTTCCGTGAAATTCGCCGTAATCTTTTTTTTGTTCTTGCGAAAAAGACAGTAAACCGGCAAACATAAATACGAATATAATAATGTATTTGTTCATTTTTGTTAAAATAAAAAAGCCGGTAATTCCGGCTGATAATAAAAAATTTTAAATATTATTCTTTTCCTGCGGCTTTTTTAAGCATTTCATATATTTCGTCTTCGTCGCCGGGCGAGTAGGAGTTGTGTTGCCAAATAATTTTGCCGTTTTTATCTAAAATAAAAGAGTGCGGGACGTTAATAACGTTCATGGCTCTTTTAAAATCGCTGTTCGGGTCGAGCAGTATTTCAAATTCCCAGGCACGCCCGTTTACGAAAGGAGCTACGCGATTCATACTTTTGGCATCGTCAATGGATACGGCATACACTTTTAATCCGAGTTCGTCTTGCCAATCGGCATAATTTTCGTCAACGGCAATTAATTCTTTGATGCAAGGTTTGCACCATGTTGCCCAAAAACTGAGAAAAATAGGACCGTCGGGGTTTTTAATATCGGAGGTATTAAAGGTTTCGCCGTTCAGGGTTTTTATATTTACTGACGGCAGGTCGGTGTTTTGAGCAAACCCGGAGGCGAAAATAAAAATCGGAAAAAATAAAATAAAAATCTGTTTCATTGCTTACTGTTTGATTATTAGCTTTTTAGTGTCAATAATTTTTCCGTTTGAAATAATTGATGCAAAATAAATACCCGGTGTTAATTCTTTAACGGAAAGTCCGGTTTCGGGGTAATTCAAAATTATAGTTTTTACATTTTTTCCAAGAATGTTTGATAAAACCAACATGCTGTTAGTGTTATTTTTCGGAATAGTAACAGTAAAATAATCTTTTGCCGGATTCGGATAAATTTCGGTTTGATTTTCTTGAATATCACTTATTCCGGAAGATACTTCACTGTCTAATGTTAAAGAG
>CAZCPV010000135.1:0-8527 GCA_964500765.1 uncultured Draconibacterium sp. | reverse complement strand
ATAAAATATTGTAAAATAATAATATAAAGCAGTCTTACGGGGCTGCTTTTTTTGTAAACAGATGAAAGAATATCAACTGAACTTTAGAGAAATTAATAAAAAACATTTATCGAAAATCGAAGAAATAAATCGGAACAGAATTCCTGTTTGTTTAATTGCGGACGGAATAAATGATATCGGAAATTTAGGAATGATTTTCAGATTGGCGGATGCTTTACGAATTGAAAAAATTTTTCTGTATAATATAAAAGATAATTTTAACTTTCGGTTATTAAAGAAAAAATCACGCTCAACATCAAATTATGTTTCGTATGAAATAATTAATGAAATCAATCAAATTTTGTTGTTAAAAAAAAATTATAAATTTGTTGTTTTAGATAAAACAAATAAAAGCATCGATTATTCAACTTTTAATCCCGATTTTCCCCTTTGCCTGATAATCGGTTCCGAAAGATTCGGTGTGTCCGAAGAACTTATTAAATATGCCGATGCATCCGTACATTTACCGATGTTCGGTGTAAATACGTCGATTAATGTTGCTTCGGCAACCGCTGTTATTTTATACGATTTAGTAAAAAAAATTAATAAAAATGGAAAATTTTACGATAAATAACCCGACGGTTCTGCATTTCGGAAAAGGAGTATTATCCGAGTTACCGAAAATCGCAGCAAAATACGGTAAACATATTTTATTAATATACGGAAAAGGTTCTGTTATCAAAAACGGATATTATAATACTGTTATTAAACTTCTGGAGGAAAATAATTTCAAAATTACGGAATATTCGGGAATAAAACCGAATCCGGTTATTGAAGATGTTGAAAAGGCCGTTAAAATCGGAATTGAAAATAAAGTTGATACAGTTTTGGCATTGGGCGGCGGCAGTGTAATCGATACGGCAAAAACAGTTGCCGCGTGCATTCCCGAAAATCTTCCCCCTTGGGATGTCGTAAAAATGAAAATTACTCCCGAAAAAGCATTGCCGATAATAACAATTTTAACAGTGGCGGCAACCGGAAGCGAAATGAATCATTTTGCCGTAATTCAAAATAAAAAAACAAATGAAAAACTCGGCTTTCGCTTGCCTCTTATGTTTCCGAAACATTCTTTCCTCGATCCCGAACTTACTTATACTGTCCCCGAAGATTATACGGCATACGGTATTGCGGATATTATGGCCCATGCTTTTGAAAATTTTTTCGGTAACGGAAATTCACCTTTGGCAGACAGGTTTGCCGCTTCAATTATAAAAGAAGCCATGTTTTTTGCTCCGCTTGTTCTTAAGGAACCGCAAAATTATGAATACAGAGCAAATATAATGTTGCAATCAACATGTGCTTTAAACGGTATAACGGCATACGGAAAAACAAACGGTGATTGGGGTGTACATGCTGTCGGACATATTTTATCTCTGCTTTATGATATGCCGCACGGAGCAAGTTTGTCCGTTGCTTATCCGGCTTGGTTTAAATTGCAAAAAAATCGTATTCCCGAAAAATTATCCCGTTTGGCGGAATTGATTTTCGGAAATCCCGATATTGATAATTTTATTTCAACTATTGAGCAATTCTTTTTGTCAATAAATTGTCCCGTCAGTTTAAAATCCGAGGGTTTTGCGGAAGCGGAAAAAGAACATATAGCCAAACTTATGAAGCAAAACAAAGTTTCGGGCAACAACTATAAATTATCGGAAAAAGATATTGAACAATTGGTTGAACTGATGTTCGGATAATCTCTATTTCAAAATATCCGGCAATATTTTTCCCGTCGAAGCATTCGGATAAGCAATTTTAAGAAAACTTGCAAGCGTCGGAGCTATGTCCGTCATTGAAACAGGAATATCCGTTTTTCCCGATTTTATTTTCCAACCGTAAAAAATTAAGGGTACTTGTGTGTAATTTCTGTAACCCGAACCGTAATCGGCATCGCTGCCGGGGACATAACCCGGCTCTAAAATTACGGAAATATCACCGGAACGTTTTTTTTGATAACTGTTTTGAGCACGCATCTGCATTCCCGAAGTGTAATTTCTGTTTTCAAGATTATATGCTGTAAGTGCATTTGAAACGCCCGTAAAATTCACTAAAAAGTCACTTATTTTTTGCTGAATTTCAGTTAGATTTAATTTCAAATCTTCAATTTTATTTCGGTTTAAATAAATATAACTTCCGTCAAAATATTCAATTAAATTATCGTAACCGTAAACGGCACGTAAAAAACTGTTTAATAAAGTTTCCGCATTTTTGTCTTTAAAAAAACCGCCCGGCATATTTATTTCTCTTAATAATCGCGGCGAATCCGAAGATCCTCTGTCCGAAGTCAAAATAATGACCGTATTTTCCAAACCGACAAAATCATTTATAAAATTCAAAAAATGTTTTAAATCTCTGTCGAGCCGAACATAAGCATCTTCCAATTCAATCGAACGAATACCGAATTTTTTCGTAATTTCTCCGGTTGCGGTAAACGCCACGTTTAAATAATCGCAATAATTATCTTTTCCCAAATTTTCGTTTACCATTGCCGAAATTGCAAAATCTTTTGTGTACGTATTTCCGAAAGGTGTTGACTCCAGAATTTTACGAGAACCGGAAATATTTTTTAATGCAGTTAAATCATAAGGGAACGTTTTTTTCCCTCCGACAAAACCGATTTCAAAAGAATTATCATCACCGAGCGTATTGTCGTATTTATCAATCGGGAAATAGGTATTCCACTCTTTTGAAAGATAAATATCGGGGAATTTTTTTTCGTTAAAACGATTAACCCATTGCGGTAATTTCGAAAAATAATAAGAGCTTGAAATCCATTTGCCGGTTTTTTTATCCGTCCAGTAAGCGGCATTTGCCAAATGTCCGCCCGGCAATATTGCCGCATAATCTTTCGGCGATATGCTTATAACTTTTGATTGTTTAAAATCGGAAAGCCGCAATTCATCCGAAAAACTTGATGTAAGCAAAGATTTCGGCGAAAATTTCAAATCAAAATTATCGCTGCCCAAAGCATATTGTTTTTTATCGTAAATACAATATTTTTTTGTATTTGTAATTCGTTTATACCAATAATTACTTACAATACCGTGTTGCGAAGGGTCGGAACCGGTTACAACCGTTGCATAACCGCTTGAAGATTTTGTATAAAGGTAATCGTATTCTGCATTTTCATAATATTTGCCGTGTTTTACCAAACGCTTGAAACCGTCTTCCGTAAATTTATCCCAATATCTGTACAAATAATCGTAACGCATTCCTTCAACAAAAATCGTAACGATTAATCTCGGTTTTTCCGAAGAAATTCTTTTTTGTGAAAAACTGTTTACGGTAATAAATGCGGATAAAAAAACGGTTATAATAAATTTCATTTAAATTGCGATTTTGTAATTAATTCTGAAAAATAAAAAACGCAAAATTAGTCGAAATATTTAATTACTTTGATGAAATAAATAAAGATTTGTTGTTCAAACAGTTATAAAAATGTAACACTGTGGTTATCAAAGGATTTGTAATGTGTTTTGAATATCTTCGAAAATAAACGTAAATTTTTGTAACAAAAAATAAAAAACTTCGTTTTTTTTCAGAATAATGTGAAGCTTTTTTAATTTTGCAACAGTTTTATCGGTTTAAAAAGAAAAAAAATGACGGATATAAAAGAATTAAACGAAAAAATAAAAAACGAAAGTGTTTTTATTGATACGATTACAAACGAAATGAATCGTGTAATCGTAGGGCAGAAACATATGGTAAACAGTTTGTTGGTAGGTTTGTTAACCGGCGGGCATATTTTATTGGAAGGTGTTCCCGGATTAGCAAAAACATTGGCAATTACATCACTATCAAAAATTATAAATGCCAAATTCAGAAGAATTCAGTTTACCCCGGATTTACTCCCCGCCGATTTAATCGGTACGATGATTTACAGTCATAAATCCGAAGAATTTATCACAAAAAAAGGTCCTGTTTTTTCAAATTTTATTTTAGCCGATGAAATTAATCGTTCTCCGGCAAAAGTGCAAAGTGCTTTGCTGGAAGCCATGCAGGAGAAACAGGTAACGATAGGCGAAAATACCTACAAATTGGAAGAGCCGTTTTTGGTATTGGCAACCCAAAATCCGATAGAACAAGAGGGTACTTATCCCTTGCCGGAAGCACAAGTTGACCGTTTTATGCTTAAAATTATTATTGGTTATCCTAAAAAATCGGAAGAGCAACTTATTATCAGACAGAATATTGCAAAATCATTTCCCGAAGTTAACACCTTGCTTGAAAAAGAAGCTGTTTTACGGGCAAAAGAATTGGTAAAGGAAATTTATTTGGATGAAAAAATTGAAAAATATATCGTAGATATTGTTTTTGCATCAAGATTTCCGGAAGATTACGGTTTGTCGGAATATAAAAATTTAATTTCTTTCGGAGCATCGCCGCGTGCCGGAATAAGTATGGCAAAAGCCGCAAAAGCGTATGCTTTTATTCAACACAGAGGTGCTGTTTTTCCGGAAGATATAAGAGCCGTATGTAAGGATGTGATGCGTCATCGTATAGGGCTTACTTATGAGGCAGAAGCCGAAAATATAAGCTCGGAAGATATTATAACGGGAATTTTAAATGCGGTTGAAGTTCCTTAGCACAGTTTAAAACTTAAAAGGGAAAAGTTAAAAATATCTCTGTTTTCAACTTTTCCCTTTCAACTTTCAACTTCAATTTACTCCCATTCAATCGTAGCAGGCGGCTTTGAACTGATATCGTAAACTACTCGATTAATGCCTTTTACACGATTAATAATTTTGTTTGAAACGCTTGCCAAAAATTCGTGCGGCAAATGAGACCAGTCGGCTGTCATTCCGTCAACCGAAGAAACGGCACGAAGAACAACCGTATTTTCATAAGTTCGCTCATCGCCCATAACGCCTACGGATTTTACCGGGAGCAAAATTGTTGCGGCTTGCCACACAGTATTATAAAGATTTTGTTTTTTTAATTCCGAAATAAAAATTGCATCGGCTTCTTGTAAAATTTGAACTTTTTCGGGGGTAACAATTCCGAGAATACGAATTCCGAGACCCGGACCGGGAAAAGGATGTCGGCTTAAAAGCTCTTTGTTAATTCCCAAACTTGCCCCTACTCGACGTACTTCATCTTTAAAAAGAAGACGCAGCGGCTCAACGATTTTCAGTTTCATATAATCCGGTAATCCGCCGACATTATGATGCGATTTGATGGTAGCCGAAGGGCCTTTTACCGATACGGATTCAATAACATCGGGATAAATTGTGCCTTGTGCAAGAAATTTTACGTTTTTTATTTTTTTTGCTTCTTCGTCAAAAACTTCGATAAAAGTTTTTCCTATGGCTTTTCGTTTTTTTTCCGGGTCTGAAATTCCTTTCAAGGCATCGTAAAATTTTTGTTTTGCATCAATACCTTTTACATTAAGTCCCATACCTTTATAAGAAGTCAGAACATCTTCAAATTCATTTTTGCGAAGCAAACCGTTGTCCACAAACAGGCAATATAAATTTTTACCGATTGCTTTGTGCAGCAAAACAGCGGCAACCGACGAATCAACACCGCCCGAAAGTCCGAGAACCGTTTTTCCTTTTCCCGTTTTATTTTTTAATTCCGAAATTGCAGTTTCAACAAATGAATCGGGTGTCCAATTTTGTTTGGCTTTGCAAACGACGGTAACAAAATTTTTAAGAATTTTTTGGCCTTCAGTCGAATGGTAAACTTCGGGATGAAATTGCAGTCCGTAGGTGTTCTCATTCTTAATTTTAAATGCACCGACTTTTATGCTGTTTGTTCCGGCGGTAATGTTAAAATTTTCGGGCAATTTTATAATTGTGTCGGCATGCGACATCCAAACTTGCGAATTATTTTCGATATTTTTGAAAAGCATATCGTTTTTATCCGAGATTTGCAAATTTGCTCTTCCGTATTCACGGTGTTTTGAAGGAGCAACTTCTCCGCCGAAATTATGAGCCAAATATTGTGCTCCGTAACATATCCCCAGTAAAGGTTTTTTCCCTTTTATTTCGGATAAATCCGGAACGGGGGCATTTTTATCTCTTACGGAAAAAGGACTTCCGGAAAGTATTACGCCCTTTACAGAATTATCAATTTCAGGGAAATTGTTATACGGATGTATTTCGCAATATACATTTAATTCTCTTATTTTTCTGGCAATAAGTTGGGTGTATTGCGAACCGAAATCTAAAATAAGGATTTTATTTTGCATTATTTTTTCTTTTCAAATAAGTCGATGTAAACAGGCAAATGATCGCTGTAGCCGTCATGAAATTTAAATCCGATATAGGTCCTGAAAGGTTTTTGTCCGGTATAATTTTTATCTTCTTCCAATAAAAAAGGGGCTTCAAAAATATGTGCATTATCCGGGCTTGTATGTATTTTATTTTCAGTATTAAGAAGATAACCGGAAACTATAATTTGGTCTAAAACACCCCATTCACCTGCATGTTTGTGCGAACCTTTACCTTTCACTTCCTGAAGGTACCATGCTAAATTGTACAATTCTTTCGGTTCAAAATTATCCTTATTTTTAAAATCAATTTTTGCTTTTAATACTTTTACGACACTGTTGTTGGTGGGATAGTCGTTTAAGTCGCCCATAATAATAATATTCGGATTTTTATCGACGGCAAATAATGAGTCTGTTTTTAATTTCAAAACCGAAGCGGCAAATCTACGTTTTCTGTCGGTTTCGGTTTGCCCGCCCCAACGCGAAGGCCAGTGATTAATGAATATATGCAAAGTATCTTTATAAATATTTGTTCCTTTTACGTACAAAATATCTCTTGTGGGTTTGTTGGCATCAAACGGAAATTTTACTCTGATTGCTTCGTAGGAAATCGGAAAAAATTTATCGGGACGGTATAAAAATCCGACATCAATTCCGCGTCGGTCGGGTGATTCTTTATGAATAATTCGGTAGTTAAATTTTTTCAGGGCTGTTTTTTTTGTTAAATCTTCGAGGACTCTCCGATTTTCAATTTCGCATAAACCGATTATTTCGGGCAGTTGCCATTGCCCTATTGCCGTAATTACTTTTGAGATATTATTAATTTTTTTGTAATATTTACTTTTTGTCCAATAATGGTCGCCGGTCGGTAAAAAAGATTCGTCAATTTTTAAGGTATCATCGTAGGTATCGAATAAATTTTCCGTATTATAAAACATTAATCGCATATTTCCTCTCGGAAATTCGTAGGGTTTAAGTTCTTGTGCAAAAGATAATTTGCCGAAGAAAATAAAAAGCAGAAAAAATTTAAAAATTTTCATATTTTCTTTTGAAATATTTTATAAATAATCGGATTATTAATGCCGAAGAAATCCAAACGATATTAATTATAATAAATCCGATAAAAAAAATAAAGATATCGGTTTTTGTATCAAATATTGATTGCAAACTTTGGTAAAATTTATATTCGGGAAGCTGATAATTTAGAGAAAAATGTGTAATAACCGCCATAACAGCATAGGTCAGCAAACTGATAATGGTTATCATTAAAAGTGTTTTCGCTATTTTTTCGGATTTTTTCACAGATTGCAAATTTCATATTTTTTTATTAAAAATTGAATTATTTACAGTTAATTTATTATTTTTATACTTGTAACTTATAAATTTCATTAATTTTGTTTTGCAAATGTTTGTTCATACAGTAATCAGAAACCGGTAAATTATTAAAAATGAAACTTAAATTATTAATTGTATTGTTTTTTATTTTCTCTTTTTCGCTTGTGAGTTTTTCTCAAACCGTTAAAATCTTTTCATCGG
Organism: uncultured Draconibacterium sp.; assembly: GCA_964500765.1. GTDB lineage: Bacteria > Bacteroidota > Bacteroidia > Bacteroidales > JAADGE01 > JAADGE01. The sequence goes on along the minus strand of CAZCPV010000135.1, from coordinate 741 downwards.
ACAGTATTGCTTCCGATTTAAAAAAATATTACGGTATAACATCCGAAAATATTTTAAAAGATACAATTTTGCAAAAAAAGGATTCTGTTATTTCTGTTTTGGGCGATATGTGGTTTTCGAAATTTGATAAGGATACCAGAAATATTATTGCTGATATTTTTAACTATCAGGCAGATAAGAGTTTCGGAAGAAATACAAGTATTTGGTATTTTATTAATTCCGTAATTAAATTAAGGAATGAACGCTCCGGCGATTTTGATATATGGATTCATTATTACAACAAATTAATGCATACGCCGAGTGTTACTTCCTCACAAGTCAAAAAATTTACCATCGGTATTTATCAATTTATTACTAATAATTATTTTATAAACATAAAATCTTCTGTGTGGAAATATACCGGGGGAACTTATAAATTTACATATAACCGACAAAAATCTGTTTTTTCAATTCAACTGAATAATGTAACTCTTGAATCGCACAGTACCGACGGTGATACTTTGAAAATTAATAATACAAACGGTGAATTTATTGTTTTACAATCAAAATGGAAGGGTAAAAACGGTTATGCCGATTGGACTTATTACGGTTATCCTTCCGATAAAATAAAAGCAAATTTTAATAATTACCGAATTGATTTTAAGAAGAATGAATATAAAGCAGATTCCGTAAGTTTTATAAATAAAGATATTTTGTCTTATTCGATATTGGGAAGTCTTACCGATAAAGCATCAAAACGTG
>CAZCPV010000134.1:0-8586 GCA_964500765.1 uncultured Draconibacterium sp. | reverse complement strand
GCCTCTTCCGGTAAGGGCGTTTAAGAAAACGGGCAGGGTTGCAACCAAAGTTTTTCCTTCGCCTGTTGCCATTTCGGCAATTTTCCCTTGATGCAAAATAATTCCGCCGATAAGCTGAACATCATAATGTACCATGTCCCAAGTAATCATTGTTCCGCCTGCCGTCCATTTGTTGTGATATACGGCTTTGTTTCCGGAAATAACAATGTCTTCTCTTTTTGCTGCTAATTCGCGGTCGTAGTCGTTTGCCGTAACTTCAATTTTTTCGTTTTCTTTAAATCGTTTGGCTGTTTCTTTTATAATGGCAAATGCCTGCGGTAAAATTTGATTTAATTTCTTCTCTATTTTGTTATCAATTTCTTCTTCGAGCTTATCAATTCTTTTATAAACTTCTTCACGCTCCGTTAAATCAAACTTATCGTTTTCAATATCATTTTTCAAACTTTCAATTTCCGATTGTTCAACTTTAAAAGAATCTTGAATATCTTTACGAAGTTCCCGGGTTTTTTCGCGTAATTGATCGTTTGATAAATTTGAAAGTTTGTCAACTTCTTGATTGATAACAGTAATCAGCGGACGTATTTTTTTTATATCTTTTTCGGATTTATTTCCGAGTAATTTTTCGAGTACTTTATCGACTATTGCCATTTTTTACTATTTTTTTATCGTTTAATTTTAATGAGCAAATAAAATTTTATTATTATTTATCATGAATATTTTTTATGATATTTACGATTACTTCAACGGCTTTTTCAAGAGAATTTAATGAAATATATTCGTAAATTCCGTGAAAATTATGACCTCCGGTAAAAATATTGGGGCAGGGAAGTCCCATGTACGAAAGGCGAGAACCGTCTGTTCCGCCTCTTATCGGTTTAATTTTCGGTTTAATTCCCGCATCTTTCATCGCTTGTTTAGCTGTTTCTACAATGTGCATAACGGGTTTAATTTTTTCGTGCATATTGTAATAGCTGTCTTTCATCTCTGCGGAAATAAGTTTTTTGTGATGCGATTTATTTAATAAATCCGTAACCGCTTCGATGTGTTTTTTCATGTCTTCAAATTTTTCTCTGTCGTGATCTCTTATGATATAGGACATTTTTGTTTCGTCAACGGTTCCGGAAATATTCATAAGATGATAAAACCCTTCATAACCCGTTGTGTGCTCGGGGCGTTTGATATTCGGAAGCATTGAATGAAATTCGTGTGCAATGTTGATGGAGTTAATCATCTGATTTTTAGCTGTTCCGGGATGAACATTACGTCCTTTTACGGTAACTTCGAGACTTGCGGCATTAAAATTTTCAAATTCCAATTCGCCGATTTCTCCGCCGTCAACGGTATAGGCAAAATCGGCTCCGAAAAAATCAACATCAAAATGATCGGCTCCTCTTCCAATTTCTTCGTCGGGCGTAAAAGCAATTTTTATGGTTCCGTGCTTTATTTCCGGATGGTTTACCAAATATTCTACGGCTGTCATTATTGCGGCAACACCGGCTTTATCATCGGCACCGAGCAGGGTTGTTCCGTCGGTTGTAATGAGTGTTTGGCCTTTGTATTTTTTTAATTCCGGAAAATCTTCGGGAGAAAGTATTATGTTTTCTTTTTTATTCAGTAAAATATCTTTTCCGTCATAATCTTTAATGATTTGTGCTTTAACATTTTCGCCGCTTGTATCCGGTGCCGTATCCATGTGGGCAATAAAACCTGCTGTCGGCATTTTTTTATCCGAATTTGCCGGTAAAGTGGCATATAAATAGCATTTGTCTGATAATTTGATATTTTTTAAGCCCAAATTTTCTAATTCTCTTTCTAATTCTTTTGCCAGTTCAAATTGTTTAACCGTACTGGGGTTTGTATCTGATTTCGGGTCTGATTGAGTATCAAAAGCAATGTATTTTAAGAATTTATATTTTACGTTCTTCATTTTTTCTTTTTATTATTTACGATTTCAATTTTTATTGATTTTTCTTCCGTTTTTTTATTTTTTTGAATTCCGACTTTTATTTCATCTCCTTCGGCAATAGATGCTTCAATTATTACTTCTGCCATTTCATTTTCAACATATTTCTGAATGGCACGTTTTAGAGGTCTTGCACCGTATTTTACGTCTAATCCTTTTTCGGCAATAAATTCTTTTGCTTCGTTTGTGATGTTAAGTTTATAACCCAAATCTTCAACCCGTTTGTATAATCCGGAAAGTTCTATGTCAATAATACTGAAAATATGTTCTTTTTTAAGCGGATTAAATATGATTACATCGTCAATACGGTTTAAAAATTCGGGTGCGAAAGTACGTTTTAATGCTTTGGTTATTACTGATTTACTATGGTCAGCATCGTCGTTTGTTCCTCCGAAACCGATTCCTTTTCCGAAATCGGCTAAATTCCGTGCACCTACGTTTGATGTCATTATAATTACCGTATTTTTAAAATCAACCCGTCTGCCGAGACTGTCGGTAAGTTGCCCGTCGTCAAAAACTTGCAGAAGTAAATGAAAAATATCGGGATGTGCTTTTTCTATTTCATCAAATAAAATTACCGAATAGGGTTTTCTTCTGACCTTCTCGGTAAGTTGACCGCCTTCTTCGTGTCCGACATATCCGGGCGGAGAGCCGATTAATCTGGAAACGGAGAATTTTTCCATATATTCACTCATGTCGATTCTGATAAGAGCTTCTTCGGTATCAAAAAGATATTCGGTGAGTTTTTTTGCAAGATGCGTTTTTCCGACACCGGTAGGACCGAGAAAAATGAAGGTTCCTATCGGTTTATTCGGGTCTTTTAATCCGGCACGATTTCGTTGAATGGCTTTTACAATTTTTTCGACGGCTTTATCTTGTCCTATTACTTTTTCTTTAAGCTGTGATTTCATTTCCAGAAGTCGCACGCTTTCGGCTTTTGCAATTCTTGTTGCCGGAATTCCCGTCATCATTGCTACGACTTTTTCAACATCCGATTGTTGAACAATTTCCCGATGTTGCGAGAGGTTATTTGTCCATCTTTCTTTGGCTTTTTCCAATTCTGTTTCAAGTTGCCGTTCTTTGTCTCTTAATTTTGCTGCTGCTTCAAATTCCTGATTATCAATTGCTTTTTGTTTTTCGGAAACCAAAGATTTAATTTCTTCTTCGATTTTTGCAATATCTTCGGGAACTTTTAAATTCATAATATGAACTCTTGAACCGGTTTCGTCCAAAGCGTCAATTGCCTTATCGGGAAGATGTCGGTCGCTGATGTATCGGTCGGTTAATTTTACGCAAGAATCTAATGCTTCGTCTGTATAGGAAACGTTATGATGATCTTCGTATCGGTCTTTAATATTTTCGAGAATTTCGCGTGTTTCTTCGGCGGTTGTGGGGTCAACCATTATTTTTTGAAAACGTCTTTCGAGTGCACCGTCTTTTTCGATGTATTGTCTGTATTCGTTAAGTGTTGTGGCACCTATTGTTTGGATTTCACCTCTGGCAAGAGCCGGTTTCAGCATATTAGATGCATCAAGGGAACCTGCGGCACCGCCGGCACCTACAATGGTATGAATTTCATCAATAAAGAGAATTACGTTCTGATTATCTTGAAGCTCGTTTAAAATAGATTTCATTCGTTCTTCAAATTGTCCTCTGTACTTTGTTCCTGCAACAATCGAAGCCATATCCAGTGTAACGATTCGTTTATTGAAAAGGACTCTTGATACATTATTTTCGGTAATTCTTATGGCAAGTCCTTCAACGATTGCCGATTTTCCTACGCCGGGTTCGCCTATTAATACCGGATTATTTTTTTTCCTTCGGCTTAAAATTTGAATTAATCGTTCGATTTCTGTTTCTCTTCCGATAATAGGGTCTAATTTATTTTCGGCGGCAGCTTTTGTTAAATCAATACCGAAATTATCTAAAACAGGTGTATCGCTGTCGGATTTTTGTGCACGTTTTCCCTTTTTTCCGCCAAACGGATTGTCTTCGTAATCGTCTTCAAAGTCTTCGTCGTCTTCATCAAGATTATCCGGACCGTCGGCTTCATTAATAAATGTATTAATTAAAATGTCTTTTATTTTGTCATAAGTCAGTTCGTTATCTTTCAGAATTTGATAAATTATACCGCTTTGGCTTTCTTCTTCTTTAAGAATGGCAAGAACGAGGTGGTCGGGAGTTGCTTTTTTATCGTTAAAATCTTTTATTTCAAAAAAGATTAATTTTAAGGTTCTTGCGGAAGATTTAAGCAGGGGAAGTTCTTCGGTATCGGGATCGAGTGAGCCGCCGGTATCTTTAATTCTGTTTTCAATTGATTTTTTTATCAAATTTAAATCGATATTATAATTTACTAATATTTGCAGAATATTTGCAGACCCTTCACGTAACACACCGAGAAAAAGGTGTTCGTTACTGATGTAATCATTTCCCAGCCGTACGGCTTCTTCTCTGCTGAAAGATAAGACTTTTTTTAATTGTTCGGAATATTTATTATTCATAATTTTTTATCATTGTTTTTAAAACCTACAAATTTAAGAATTCTATTTTAGTTTGAACAGTTTTTTCGGATAGTTTTTAACAATAATTAAGCGATTATCTGTTTGTGATAATCGCTTAATGAAAGATATTGTATATCGGATACTATTTTTTTTCGGATTTATCGCTTTCTTCGGTTTCTTTTTCGGGTTCCGTAAAGTCTAAAATATTTGCTTTTACCAGAATATTATACCATTTAATGATTTTTTTTATGTCTGAAACATACACGCGTTCTTTGTCATATTCGGGAACGGCTTCTGCGAAGTAAGCTTTTATTTCATTTGCCGATGCATTATGATTGAGGGCTTCTTTACCGTTTTCTTTCTCGTATATTTTCTTAAAAATATCTTCGAGTTTCATGTCTTCGCCTGTCGTAAAAACAGAAATATCGTTCAGAGAACTTAATTGTTCCGTAATAAAAGCACTTGAGCGTTTACCGTCATCTAAAGATTCGACAACCGCACTGTTTTTCGATTGTGCAATGTGTTTGTATAAGCCGGGTCTTCCCGAAATTGATAATATTTTACTTAAATCCATAATTTTTTAAATTTGTGCAAAAGTAAACGTAATTTCTTTTTTCAAAAATTTTTTAATTTTCAATTGGTAAATAACGTACAAAAAAGCTATATGTTACATGCTTTTTGAAAATTTTAATAATTTTTTGTGAATTGAGAGTATTTGCGGTAAAATTAAACTTATATTATTATTTGTAATGATGAAATCGGAATTTTTTATTTTATATTCATCGTCGGTTTGATTATTTATACGTTCTTTTATTTCTTTTTCGTTTAAATTGTCTCGTTTTTTTATGCGATTTATTCGCGTGTTTAAGGGTGAAACTACCGTAATAATTTTATCGACTTCTTTGTAAATACCGCTTTCAAAAAGAATGGCGGTTTCTTTTATTATATACGGTGAATTTTGCTTATTAATCCAATTTTGGAAGTGCTTTTTTACGGCAGGGTGAACAATTCTGTTTACGGTATTTAATTTGTTTTTATTATTAAATATTAAATCAGCTAATTTTTTTCTGTTTAGTTGATTATCAGAATCATATATGTCGAAACCGAAAATTATTTTCAGTTTATTGATAAGGTCTTCATCGGTATTCATTATTTTTTTTGCTTCGAAATCGGAATTATATACGGAAATACCGAGATTTTTAAAAACTTCGGAAACTGTTGTTTTTCCGCTGCCTATTCCGCCTGTTAAACCAACAATAAACATACTGATTTGTTTTAATAATGAAATGAACTGTCACCGAGAAATTCTCTTAAAATAGAAGTTGGCGGTATTTCGTCTTCTTCATTTAAATCTTTAAAATAGGATAAAAATTTCAATACCCGTTTTGCTTCCGCAAATTCTTTTTCTTTTTGACAAATATTTTTTAATAAGGGTTCGGCATATTTTTTAAGTAGAGCCAGTTCATATAATAGTGCAGAATTAAACATAATATCTGCATGTTCCTGAAACGGAAAAATATTTTTTTCTTCTCCGCGGCGAACACTGGGCCAACGTTTTAAGGTTTCAAAAGCACTGTATCCGCGGTATTTGTAGTCTCGTATTATTCTGCGTAACAGGCGATTATCTGTTGTCGGTATTCGATTGTGTCCGTCAATTCCTATTTGTGTTAATGCCGATATATATATTCTGTATTTTGTTTCATCTGCAATATGTTTTGTCAATTTCGGATTTAGAGCATGAATGCCTTCGGCGATAATAACGGTTTCGTTGTCTGCCGAAATTTTCGTTCCGTCGTAAAAACGTTTTCCTGTTTCAAAATCAAATTTCGGAATTTCAACTGTTTTTCCTTGTTGTAAATCATTAATATTTTCTGCGAATGTTTTCCTGTCAATTGCGTCAATTGTTTCAAAATCGTAATCTCCGTTTTCGTCAAGCGGTGTATCTTCTCTGTTTACGAAATAATTATCCAAAGAAATTTGAACCGGTTTTAATCCGGCAACAATCAATTGTACGGCAAGTCGTTTTGAAAAAGTTGTTTTGCCGGACGACGAAGGACCTGCAATCAGAATTAATTTAATGGATTTTTTTTCTTTTATTTTATCGGCAATTTCTGCAATTTTCTTTTCGTGCAGTGCTTCTGAAATTTTAATAAGTTCTCCTCCCGATCCTTCGGTTATACGATCGTTTAATCTACCTACATTTGCTGAATTTAATGCTTTTACCCAATGTTTATGTTCATCTAAAATATCGAACATTTTATCTTGTTTTACAAAGGTCTCCAATTTATCAGGATTGTTTCTTTGCGGAATTTTCAAAAGCATTCCGTCATAAAGCGGGATAAGGTCAAATTTTGTTAAATAACCGGTTGAAGGAACCAAATATCCGTAAAAATAATCAAGCATATTGTCCAGCTGATAAATTGAGGTATAAAGAGCCGGACTTTGTTTAAATAAATTAGCTTTTTCGGGAAGATTATTCGATTCAAATATTTTAACGGCTTCTGAATTAAGGATATCTTTGCGAATAAAAGGATAGTCTGCTTTTATAATTTTTTGCATTTGTAATTTAATGTCTTCAATCAATTTCGGATTATCGGTTAAATTTAATCCTTTTATTTCACAAAAGTACCCTTTTGAAACCCTGTGTTCAATCATTAAATCGGCATCCGGCATTATATCTTTAACCGCTTTCATCAATACATAATACAACGAACGAAAATACATTCGCATGCCGTCTTGATGCGTAATATCAAAAAAATCAACTTTATGCGGTTTTATTATTCTGAAAGCAAGTTCTTGAACTTCATTATCAACCAATGCTCCCAAAACAGGATATTTCAGGTTCGGAGCAGTTTCTTTCATTATATCGTATAAGCGGGTTCCGAAAGGAAATTTTTTTATTCGGTTTGTATTTATACATTCAATTTTTAACATGTTTTTTATTTTTTGTATGAACACAAGAATACGGAATTTTATTTTTTTCGAGAAATTTTTTTTATCGGAAAACGAATCTTTTTATTTTTGCATACCAATATCCGGATATATAAATTATTAACTAAAATTTTATAACAATGACTTTAAATACAAATTTAGAACATATTACGAGTGAAAATCAGTATTACGAAATTATAAATAATACTGAGAATGTTATGATTTGCTGCGGCAGAATGGGACCGATGTGTGTGCCGGTTTATACCGATATGGAAGATTTGAGAGAAGAATATAAAAATGTTAAATTTTACGATATGCTTTTTGATTTACCGGATGCACACGTAATAAGAAATTTGCCCGAATGCAGCGGCTTTATGGGATTGCCCTTTACGGTATATTATAAAAACGGAAAAGTAGTAAAAGCAACAAGCAGCATTCAATCACGCGATCAAATTACGGCGATTTTGGATGAGCAATTTTCATAATAATTATTTAATACAATTTAAGCATCTTACAATTTGTGTAAGGTGCTTTTAAATTTTTAAGAAATGGAAGATTTATATGATGTAATAATCCTCGGCGGAGGTCCTGCAGGTTTAACAGCCGGAATTTATTTGTCGAGAGCAAAAATTAAAACCTTAATTATTAACGAGGGTGTAATCGGCGGACAAATGTCTCTGACACATGTAATTGCAAATTATCCGGGAGTTGAAAACATCAGCGGTTATATGCTTTCGAGAACGATGCAAAAACAGGCGGAATCATTCGGGTGTAAAGTGATTTCCGGTGCAAAAATTACTGATTATAAATTATCCGAACTTACGAAAAGTATTGAAGTTGACCGAAAAGGTACATTTTCGGCAAAAGCCGTAATTATAGCTTCCGGCGGAAAGTCTCGAGAACTTAATGTTCCGGGTGAAAAAGAATTTGCCGGCAGAGGTGTTTCGTATTGTGCTACATGCGACGGCGATTTTTTTCAGGATAAAGAAATTATTGTTGTAGGCGGCGGAAATTCGGCACTCGAAGAAGCCGTTGCATTAACGCAATATGCAAGTAAAGTTATCGTAGTTCATGAATTTGATTATTTTCAGGCACACAAAAAAGCCGTAGAAGAAGCAACAAATCATCCTAAAATAGATTTTATATTAAATTCTACCGTTTCCGGATTTTACGGGTCGCAATCTTTGGAAA
>CAZCPV010000133.1:0-8671 GCA_964500765.1 uncultured Draconibacterium sp. | reverse complement strand
GAGCAGAATTTGAGTTTTGGCGTATTTACCTGCTTCATAATATTCAAGTGCTTTCGTATATTTTTTCTCCGGATCTTGGATTTTTTTTGCTGTATTAAATTCGCAAGATTGAAGAAAACTTACTGATAATATGATTGATATGATGAAACTTATTTTTTTTAGCATGGCTGCAAAATTAATATTTTATTCTGAAAAAGAAATCTTTTTGCGGATTTATTTTTTATTGATTTAACGAAATTTTATCGTAAAAGTTACAAATTAAAATAAATTGTTAATTATTTATGTTTGAGTTTGAAAGTACTGAAACCGTAACTCAAAGAAAAGACGTTTGAATAAAGGGCTGCGGACTGGTCTCCTATATCGGTAAGTGCATAATCCAGTTTGAAGTTATAAATACGGATACCTAAGCCGATATTCGGTTGAAAACTCAGAATTTTTTTGTCAAAATCGGGAATTTGTACAAAATTACCTATTCCGGTTCTGAAAAAAATAAGATTTCGGTAATTCAGTTCTGCTCCGAAATACGGGTCAATGCTTACGGCTTTTGAGCTTATGAGAACATATTTTTTCCCGTCAAAACTAAAATCAATATCAATTTCGGGACGCAGGGTAAATTTTTCGGATAATTTAAAATCTCTTGCCGTTCCGATAATAAGTTCGGGCATTGTAATTTCTATGCTGTTAGTCGGTATTTCGTTTCCGGTTCTGGTAAAAACATCCTGCAAGTTTTCCGTGTTATAAAACCATGCATTGAAAGTTGATGTTGCATCTTTTAACATGGCTCCGAATTGCCATTTTTGTTTTATATATTTGACTCCCGCATCAAAACCGAAACCGAATGCTTTGGCAAACTCGCCTTGATTTCTGAAAATAATTTTTGTATTTACACCGTATGACAGACCTTGTATTTTGCTCTTTTTCGCATAAGAAAGTAAAAAAGCCCAATCGGCTGTCGAAAAATAAGATATTCTGTTATAATCAATGTTTCCGTTTTCGTCAATCAGTTCCAATGTGTTGGGGATGTTATCGATTCCGAAACGGATAATGCTGCCCGCAATAACAGACGAATCTGCTGTTCTGTATGCTGTTCCGAGATAATCGAATTTTGCGATACCGGCAAAATATTCCGAGTGCATGGCTGCAATTTCAATATTGTTTTTTATAAAATTAAGTCCTGCGGGGTTCCAATATCCGGAATACACATCGTCGGAAGAAGCAACAACGGCATTTGACATTGCCAATGCTCTTGCTCCTGTTCCTACGGATAAAAATTCGTTGCTGTAGATGCGAATTTGGGCTTGTAATTGAAAATAAAAAGTGGAAATTATAAAAAACAGTGATAATATTTTTGGCATTTCATAAAATTTAGAATATTTTTACCAAACGTTAATTTAATTTTAAACTGCAAAAGTGAATACTTATTGCATAAAATAAAAAATAATTATGGACAAAGAATTACGATATTTCAGTTTGCCGAATATTTTAACCTTATTAAATTTAGTTTCCGGAAGTATTGCCTTGTTGTATGCTTTTGAAAAATCCGGAAATTTAACCTATGCGGCAACTTTTATTTTTATTGCCGCATTTTTTGATTTTATCGACGGTTTTGCTGCTCGGCTGACAAATTCCGTATCAAAATTGGGTAAATATTTAGATTCTTTATCCGATATAGTAAGTTTCGGTATTGCCCCCGCGGTTGTTGTTTATCAGATGTTAAAACTTGCATTGGAAGTAAAAACGTTTTCGTTAGACTTACCTTATACTCAAGTTTTAATTTTACTCTCGCCTATTATTTTGATTATTGCTGCAGCTTTACGTTTGGCAAAATTTGATGCCGACAGAAGACAATCTCGGCATTTTTTGGGTTTACCGGTTCCGGTTTCGGCAATCTTTTTTGCTTCTTTACCGTTTGTAAATGCTTTTGATCCGGATAATTTGTTAATTTTAAAAACCTGGTTGGATGTGAATATGCCCTTTGAGTTTATTTTAGCCGTTATCGGTGTTCAGGTTTATTTATTAACTAATATTTGGTTTTATATTATTTCAATTGTTGTTTTAGCCGTATTGCAGTTATCGGAAATTCCGATGTTTTCTTTTAAATCGGATAATTATTCTTTCAAAACCAGTGCGGTTAAATACATTTTTTTGATTTTGGCTGTTTTACTGTTTGCTTCTTTTCAATGCTTTATTATACCGATTATTGTAATTTTATATATTTTGTTTTCCGTAGGTATTGATATCGGAAAATTATTCTCCGGGGAAAAATAAAATAATTTTTTCTGCCAGAACTTCGGCAATTTTTTGATAGGAAGCATCGGAACTGCCGGCAATATGCGGACTGAGAATAACATTTCTTGAATTTATAAGATATTGAAGGGCGGGAGAATTTTTTCCGGCAAATATATTTTCAAAAGATGTTTTTTCGTATTCGAGAACATCTAAACACGCACCGTAAACTTTTCCGGATTTCATGTTTTTTACCAAATCGTCTGTTTTTAAAATATTGCCTCTTGCCGTATTGATAATGCTTATTGGTTTCGTAAATCGGTTGATATAATCATTATCAACCATAAATAAGGTTTCGTCGGTTAAAGGGACATGGATGCCGAGTATGTCAGTTTTTTCAAAGTATTCTTTTTCTGAAACTTCTGTTACAAAATCATCGGAATAATTTGTTTTGTATTTGTCGTAAGCAATAACCTTACAATCAAACCCTTTTAATCTTTGAGCAAAAGCACTTCCCATATTTCCGTATCCGAGAATTCCGATTGTTTTTCCTTGTATTTCGGTTCCGATATTTTGCCTGTTCCAAATTCCTTTTCTTATTTCAGAGTCGGCAATTTTTATTTTATGAAATAAGATCAGAAGCATTCCTACAGCATGTTCGCCGACAGAATCCCGATTGCCTTCCGGCGAATTGATACATTTTATTCCCTTGCTTTCGGCATAAATTGTATCAATATTTTCCATCCCCGCACCGGCACGTGCTATAAATTTTAATTTTTTTGCGGTATCAATAAAATCTTTATCAATTTTAAATTTACTTCTGATTACCAGCCCGTTATAGTCAGGAATGATTTTTTCAAGTTCCGAAAAGGAAAGTTTTGGTTTATACGAACAAAAAAATCCTGCATCGGATAATCTTTTTTGCAGGATTTCGTGTGTCGGTTCGGCAATAAGAATTTTTAACATTGTTTTACAGTATTTTTAATAATCTTGAGCACCTCGCATAGGTTTTGTCCCGTTAAGATAAACTCGAATACCGGCTTTGTTGCCGAGTAAATTTCCGTCATCGTCATATCTGAAATAGGCAAGCATTATTGAATTTACTTGTTTATACATTTTCAGCTTTTTTTCATCAAAATACCAATCTTCGGTAAATAAAATTTGACCTATGTCTTTTCTGCTGAATTCTTCTTCAAGGTTTTTGACATCTTCAATTGTCATTTTTTCGCCCGTAATATAATTGTACGCATTCAGTTTTTTTAAATAAACTGCGTCAAATATCTTATCGGCAAGAAGTTGTATGTTTGCCCCGCCGAGCCAGTCTTTCATGTAATATGCTTCGGGGTCGGGATTTTTTACGTTTGTAATGTACATTATGCTGTCGGCAACTTTTATTGCTGATTGGGTTTGTGTAAAATTATCCGCATTAATCGGTGTCGGATTTTCGGTTTCGAGTTTATTTTCGGCAGCGGGCTCTTGATTGCAAGCTCCGAGCAGTATCAAAAAACTTGTAAGCAGAATAAATTGTATGAGTTTCATATAGCAGAGATTTAAAATTTTCACAAAAGTAAAAAGAATAGTTTAAAATACATCCTATCGGGATTCGGTTTTATTTACGATTTTAATTTGCCTTGTCCCGTAAGTTTTTTATACATTTATAAGTTATTTTGTTCGTTTTGTAAAAAAGATTTAAGAAATAATAAAATTATAAATATTTTTGTAATAATATCAAATTATTTTGAAACAGTCATATATATTTCAGTTTTGCACGATTGTTGCATAATTCAATAAAAAAGAAACAGAAATGAGAAAACTTTTACTATCAGCGGTATTAATTTCAAGTTCAATATTGACGGGAATTTCACAAAATGCAAAGAAAGCGGAAAAACTTCTTTTAATGAGAAATTTTCCGGAAGCTATAAAAGCGTATGAAAAATTAGTGGAGAAATATCCTGAAAAAGGAATTTATCACATGAATTTGGGCGAATGTTATTTGAGAACACCGCAAATACATGATTTAGCAATACCTGCATTGCAAAAAGCCGTAAGCATTTTTAAAGAAAAGCATAAAAAAGAGAATTATATTAATGCAATGTTCTTACTCGGTAAGGCATATCATGCAAATTATATGTTTGATGATGCTATACAAGTTTTTAATGATTTGATTATCAATAAAGAATATAAAAAATATAAATCCGTTGATATACTTGAAAATGAAATAAGAGCTTGCGAAGCGGCTAAAAAAGAATTTAAAAAACAGAAGAAATTAAAAGTTGTTTCTCCGGGAGAAGGAATTAATACGGAAATGACACAACACTCACCTTTCTATATCGAAGATAAAGGAATTTTTATATACACTTCAAAAGAAAAAACAAATTTCAGAGATGAAAAAACAGATGACGGTGAATACGATGAAAATATTTTTTTCATAAATATAAATAATGAAAACGACAGAGAACCTGATCCGTATTCTAAACCGCTTAATTCTAAAAATAACGAAGCGGATTGTTGGGTTTCAAAAGACGGGACATTTATGTTGTTGTATAAAGACGGAGATATTTATAAAAGTGAATTTAAAGGTAATAATTGGACAAAACCGACAAAATTTAAACCGGTTAATTCAAAATATAATGAGATGCATGCCTCTATGAATCAGGACAAAACCGTTTGTTATTTTTCCAGCGACAGACCGGGCGGCAGAGGCGGAAAAGATATTTATTACATAAAAAAGAAAGGAGATAAATGGACGGAACCGAAAAACTTGGGACGAAAAATTAATACAAAATTTGACGAAGAAAGTCCGTTTATTCATGAAGACGGTACCTTATATTTTTCATCAAAAGGGCATAATTCAATCGGCGGATACGATATTTTCAGTGCGGCGGGAAGCGGTGTAGGAAGATTTTCTAAACCCGTAAATCTCGGAATGCCGATTAATTCGGTTGAAGACGATTTGTTTTATTATGTAACAAGCGATAATAAAATCGCATATTTTATGTCTTTACGACCCGAAGGAAAAGGCAGAGGCGACATTTATAAAGTAAATTATGCCGATTCTTCATTATATTATTTAACAATTACCGGAAATGTTACAAACAATGATAATACAACTTGTAATATTAATGTCAGTAATTTAGAAAATAAATCAGGTATTTATAATTCATCGGTAAAATCCGACGGAGACTTTTCTTTTAACGTAAAACGAGACCGAAATTATTTTGCGGCATTAGAATCGGACGATTGTTTTTTCGAAGCATTAACTTTTTCTGCTCCATACAATGATAAATATATCAAAGATATCGGAACGTTCCGTCTGCAAAAAATTAACAGAGGGAAAGTGCATAAAATATATTCTATGGATTTTGATGATAATAATGAAAATCTGAATGCCGAAAATGAACTGTTTTTAAATACATTAGCCCGTTTTTTGAATAAAAATTCCGATTTGGTCGTCAACTTATATTCTTCAAAAGATATTGATGAAAATTTGGGCAAAAAAAGAAAACAAGAAATAATTAATTATTTAAAATCTTACGGAATTGATGAAAGTAAAATTTTTGTGGATTTAATAGATTATAATTCAAATAAAGAAGATATTCTTGTAACAATTCTTGACAGACAAAGTGCCGATAACGCATTTAACGATGTTGTTGCAAATACCGAAACAAATGCCGATGATTTAAACAGCGGAGGATTCGGCGGAGTTTATACCATACAACTCGGTGCATTCAAACGTAAAATATCCGATTCGAATAAATTTTTTAAAGATTTCAGAGGAAAAGTGAAAGTGAGAACGGGAAACGACGGTTTATACCACTATACATACGGAAAATATAAATACAAAGCCGATGCCGAAAAATATTTGGTTACCGTTCACAAAATGGGTTTTAAAGACGGATTTATCAGAGAATTAAAATGGTATAAATAAAATATGAGCTTAACAAAAAAAAGACTTTCCGTTTCGGGAAAGTCTTTTTTTTTATCATTGGATTTTAATTTTCATAAAAACCGCTTTTTAATTTATTATGAATTTCTTTAAATGCTGCAATTGTTACATCAACATGCTCTTGTTCGTGAGATGCCGTAGGAATTAATCGTAACATAATTTTTCCTTTAGGAATAACCGGATAAACAACCGCAGAACAAAAAATTCCGTAATTTTCTCTTAAGTCTTTTGTTATTTTAATAACCAAAGTGTCATCACCGTCGAAGAAAACAGGTGTTACCGGCGATTCTGTTTCGCCGAGGTTGAAACCGTTTTCTTTCAAACCTTTTTGTAAAGAATTTACTATTGACCAAAGTTTGTCTTTTTGTTCCGTAGAACGTTTTATAATCTCAAGGCGTTTTAAAGCACCGAAAACCATAGGCATAGGCAATGATTTTGCAAAAATTTGCGAACGCATGGTATATCTTAAATAATCAATAACCAGTTTCGGTCCCGAAACAAAAGCTCCGATTCCCGCCATCGATTTTGCAAAAGTTCCGAAATAAATATCGACTTTATCTTGAACACCGTAATGTTCGCCTGTACCGGCTCCGGTTTTTCCCATCGTGCCGAAACCGTGTGCATCGTCAATAAAAAGTCGGAAATTGAATTTATCTTTAAGGTCTGTTATACCTTTCAAATTACCCAAATCACCTTCCATTCCGAAAACACCTTCGGTAATAACTAAAATTCCTCCGCCGTTTCTTTTGGCAACACGTGTAGCATGTTTTAATTGTTTTTCAAGACTTTCCATGTTGTTATGTTTAAAAACAAAACGTTTGCCCATGTGCAATCTTGAACCGTCTAAAATACAAGCGTGAGAGTCTGAATCATAAACAATTACGTCATTTCTGTCAACCAAAGAATCAATAATGGAAACCATCCCCTGATAACCGTAATTTAACAAATAGCCGCTTTCTTTATTAACAAAATCAGCAAGTTTTTGTTCTAATTCTTCATGATACTTGGTATTTCCGCTCATCATTCTGGCACCCATCGGGTATGCCATTCCCCATTCAACGGCAGCATCGCCGTCTGCTTTTCTTACTTCCGGATGATTTGCCAATCCGAGATAATTGTTAATACTCCAAGTAATTACTTCTTTACCTTGAAAAGTCATTACGGGGGCAATTTCACCTTCTAATTTCGGAAAAGTCATATATCCGTGAACCGATGCCTGATATTTTCCTAAATCGGTTTTTGATGTGTCTAATTTTTCAAATATATCCACGACCTAAATTTAAATTAATAATTCAATATTTCATATTAAAAATTGCAAATATAGAATATTTTACATTATTTTAAAGATATTAAAAAACATAAATTTTAAGGAATAATCAAATTTAATATCTTTGCATTTTATTTTCAGAAAAGTACGAAATGAAATATTTTATCAGCGGAATTCAGCAAATCGGTGTAGGAGTTACAAATGCAAAAGAAGCATTTAAATGGTATCGCGAAAATTTGGGTTTTGATATACCCGTTGTCGATGCACCCGGAACAGCTGAAAAAATGTTGAAATATACCGGCGGAAAACCGCAGGACAGGCATGCAATAATTGCTCTGAATATTCAAGGCGGAGGCGGCTTGGAAATTTGGCAATACCTTACACGTAAGCCGAAATATGCCGACTTTCAAATACAAGCCGGCGATTTAGGTGTTTTTGCCGCAAAAATAAAAAGCAGGCAAATTGAAAAAGCATTTGAAAATCTTAAAAAGAACAGTGTAAATTTATTAAGCGATATAGAAAAAGACCCCAAAGGAAAAAAACATTTCTTTTTTGAAGATTTTGACGGAAATGTTTTTCAAATTGTTGAATACGATACTGTTTTTGCTAAATCAAATGCACTTTCGGGCGGCGTTTTCGGTGCAATTATAGGGGTTAGCGATATCGAAAAAGCAATCCGATTTTATTCCGATATTTTGGGTTACGATACAATAGAATACAGAGAAAACGGAATTTTTAAAGATTTCTCGGGACTCAAAAGAGGCGATAAAAAATTCGACCGCGTATTACTTTCTCACAGTAAACCTCGAGAAGGTGCTTTCAGCAGAATGTTGGGCGAAAGCCAAATAGAACTGATTAAAGTTTACGATGCCGAAGTAAATAAAATTTATGAAAACCGATATTGGGGCGACCCCGGATTTATCCAAATTTGTTTTGATATTCGAAATATGAAGGCAATGAAAGAACATTGTACAAAAAACAGTTTTCCGTTTACGGTTGACAGCAATCCCGAAATTTACGAAGAAGGCGGAAAAATTTTTGATATGGGCGAAGCATCAGGGCATTTTACCTACACCGAAGACCCCGACGGAACATTGATAGAACTCGTTGAAACATATAAAATTCCGATTATAAAAAAACTCGGAATAAATCTTGACTTGATGAAACGAAAACCCGGAAAACCTTTGCCGGATATAATGCTTAAAACATTGGCTTGGAACAGAGTAAAATAA
>CAZCPV010000132.1:0-8706 GCA_964500765.1 uncultured Draconibacterium sp. | reverse complement strand
TTGTATTTATTAAAACTCAATAAAGCCGTATTGTCAAGTTTAAATAATTGCGGTACGGTGCTTGTTGCGGGCAAAATTCCGCCGGCACCGTTTCGTGCAAGTATCTTATACAAAAAAGTCGGATAGGTAAAGGTGTGAACGCTTGCAAATCGGTATGTATCAGTCGATTTCCATTGTTTTTTATAGCTTACATTCGGAATTACAAAAAACAAAACCGGATGAACGGATAATTCACCGGAATTTTTCAATCCGATTTTAAAAGGTGCAAAAATCCCGACTTCTTTTCGTCCTTGTTCCAAAACATCGGCAGAATTGTCAGACCAATTTACCGTTTGTGCCTTGCTTAAACTTATGCTTGAAATTATAATAATGCTTAAAAATAGTTTCAATTTCATGATTGAAGAATTAAAAGGTTTATTTTAAAGAAAATTTTACGGATAAAGGTGCGTGATCGGATAAAGGCATGGTCGGAATTCCGTCATCGTTCCCGTTTTGATGAATATGCCCGGAACTTTCCGAAAATTCGCCGTTTGTAAAAAGATAGTCTAATTTTCGGTTCCAAAAACCGTCTTTATTCGATGTAAAAGAGAAAAATCTTTTTTGCGTATATAAAGTTGTTCCGTATCTTGCTTGACTTATTGCCGGAGTATAATCATCATAAAACATTTGCATATAGTCTAATTGTCCGGCAAAACCGTGCTCGTAGTAATCGGATGTCGAATCGCAGGCAGCATCGTCAAAGTGTTCATATACAACAGATTTCGGCGGAATTGTATTAAAATCACCGCCGAGGATAAATGTCTTTCCTTCCGTATTGGTTTCATCAATTTTTTCTTTAATCAAATTCAACTGTTTTAATCGTGTTCCGTCATTGGAGTAGGCGGAAGTATGTGTTCCGTACAGAACAATATCTTTATTATTTACGCTTACCGTAGTTTTCAACAGATTTCGTCTTAAATAAAAATATTGAACATAGCCGGGGTCTTCGCCGATGAGTTGCAACGGAATTCGTTCCGCATTTTTTAATTCGTATTTCGACAAAATTGCATTTCCCGAATTTACTTTGCCCACGCCGTCGCTCGGGACATAATCGGCTTGCCATTGCGATGCATAAACACCGTAATTCAAATCCGTATTATCTAAAATCATTTGAACCTGGTCAACAAAAGCCGAACGTTTCGATTGTATATCTGCTTCCTGCAAATAAATAATATCGGGATTTAACGATTTTATTTTTTCAACAATACCGTTCATGTTTGAAAGAACTTCTTCTTTTGTCATTAAAACACGGTCGCCGTAACAATCAAAAAAGAAATCAATTCGTCCGCCGCCGAATTTAATATTCCAAGTTACAATTTTTAAGGTATCCGGAATATTTGAAGGTGTTTTAATGGTTTTTGCCCGGTAATAAATTACGGCATCTTCATTCGACTTTTTTTCGATTAAAGTATTGAACGGGTCGCAGGAAATACCCGCAACCATTGCAAAAATCAATAAAAATCCGATTATTTTTTAGTCTGTAACATAATTCTGCTTTTTTTAAACACACAAAGTTAATAATAAAGCGATAAAATTTCCGGCTTTTCCGAAATAAAAAAAGGATTAAGACAAAAAATTATCTCAATCCTTTTTATTTATTTGTGGAGTCGGCGGGGGTCGAACCCGCGTCCAAACAAGTAACAAAAGTGCTTTCTACATGCTTATTCCTTTATTGGTTTTCGATTTTAATCCGGGAAAGGACACCCAATATTAAAACTTATCTTCTTAAATTTTATTCCGGCATCGAAGCCCTGCCGAAACTATCCCGATGTTGTCGGTGCCTCGAATCAAAAAGGAATCGGGCACTCCCTTTTGTGAGACATCTCGTTCCGCAACTTTGTGCGGAATTAAGCGGTTAACCTACTAAACTTCGGTTACGCAGCGAGAGCAAAATTATTATTATTGCCTTTTATTGTTTTGTTGAACAGTTTTACGAGCAGACCAACATTGCTCGGCATGCTTACACATTCATTATCCTTGCTGTCAAAACCAAAAACGACCCCAATGTGTTTTTGCTGTTTTTTATACTGCAATAATAATGCAAAATTCTAAAATTAAGACAAAATGTCTTATTTGCTTGTAAATTTCCGCAAAATTAAAATATTTTTTTGAGAGTTTGACAAAATAAAATATATTTTCGCTTTGAAATGTTATTTTTGCATAAATTATAAAATAAAAGAGATATGAAAAAGATAATTAAAGCAGCTGTATTAAAAGAAACAAAAACACCGCCGGACAGAAGAACGGCACTGGCTCCGGAACAAGCATTTGAATTTACGAAAAAATTTCCGAATACGGAATTGTTCATTCAATCAAGTGATATAAGGGCTTATAGAGACGAAGAATATAAAAAACTCGGTTTACCGGTGGTTAAAGATATCGGTGATTGTGATGTTTTAATCGGTGTAAAAGAAGTACATATTCCCGAATTGATTAATGACAAAACCTACTTATTTTTTTCGCATACAGCCAAAGAACAGGAATATAACCGACCTTTGTTACAAGAATTATTGAAAAAGAATATAAAAATGCTCGACCACGAATATTTTACCGATAAAAAGGGTATGCGTTTGGTTGCTTTCGGAAATTGGGCGGGTTATGTAGGTGCATACAACGGTTTAATTGCTTTCGGAATAAAAAATAATTTGTATAAACTGAAAAGAGCAAAAGATTGTCATGATATAAACGAAGTTTTTGAACAACTAAAAAATATAAAACTGCCGCCTGTAAAAATCGTAATAACCGGCGGCGGCAGGGTGGCACACGGTGCATCGGTAATTCTTGAAAAAGCCGGAGTGAAAAAAATCAGTCCCGAAGATTTTTTAAACGAAAAAAAGCTGTTTAATCATCCTGTTTATTCCCAACTCGACCCGCAATATTATGTTGAACGAAAAGACGGTGAAGCATTTGATTTACAGCACTTTTTTGATAATCCGGCGATGTATAAATCAATTTTTAAACCCTATACGAAAGCAGCTGATATGTATATTGCGTGCCATTTCTGGGATGAAAATTCTCCGGTTTTCTTTACAAAGGAAGATATGAAAGAGGAAGACTTCAGAATGCGGGTTATTGCCGACGTAAGTTGCGATATTGCCGGACCCGTACCTTCTACTTTGCGACCTTCGACCATTGCCAATCCGTTTTACGGTTATATGCCGGATACGGAAAAAGAATGCAGCTCGTTTGAAAAGAATGCAATTACCGTTATGGCTGTTGACAATTTGCCCGGCGAACTTCCGCGCGATGCTTCGGTTGATTTCGGAAAAGGGCTGCTCGAAAAAGTTTTCCCCTCGCTGTTCGGCGAAGATACCGAAGGTATTATAGAACGTGCAACCATTACCGAAAACGGAAAACTCGGCAAACATTTTCAATATTTAAAAGATTTTGTTGAAGGAAAATAATTTTAAAAAACACCTTGCGGATTTTAAAGTCCGCAGGGTATTGAAAAATAAATTTGACAAACAAGAACAATATATCGCCTTTAAAAAAACAGGATTTTGAAGAGCTTTTTAAAACCTACTTCAAACCGCTGGCTGCATTTGCGTTTAAATTTGTTAACGATATTGACGAAGCCAAAAGCATTGTTCATGACGTTTTTATTAAATTATGGGAAAAACGCAACGAAATTGATATGTCTAAATCCGTTAAATCCTACCTTTATACTTCCGTGAACAACAGGAGTTTAAATTTTATTCGAGATAATAAAAAGTTTTCTCATGAAGAATATCATATTGATAATAAGGGAAGTAAAATACCGAACATAGAAGAAGAACTGGCTGCAACGGAAGTACAAAAAAAAATTGACTTTGCATTGAATAAATTAAATCCGAAAGTAAAACGAATATTTGAATTAAGCCGTTACGAAGGAAAAAAATATAAAGAAATTGCGGAAGAAATGAATTTGTCGATAAAAACGGTCGAAACACACATGTCAACGGCATTAAAAGTATTAAGAGAAAATTTAAAAGCGTATTTAACGGTAATTTTATTGTTTTTAATCAGTAAATTTTAAATAATATCAAAAAATTTTAGGGTAAACACAATTTCAAGTGTAACAGAAACAGAAGAACTGTAATGCAAAACAATAACGAACATATTAATTTGATAATTAAAGTACTTTCCGAAGAAGCCGGCAAAGAAGAAAAGCAAATGCTTGAAAAATGGCTTTCGGAAAATACAAATCATCGACAACTATTTGATGATTATAAAAAGATATGGTTGTTATCGCAAAAAGAAACAGTTCCTGAAATTGAAAATATAAATGTTGATACCGAATGGCAAAAATTTAAACAAAAAACAGATTTTGACAAAGAAAAATATTCGATAAAACCGAAAAAAAGAAATTTTTCCGTTTTACGAATTGCAGCTGTTTTTCTCATTTTTATCTCACTCGGAATTGCCGGGATGTATATTTTCAATACCAAAGAACAGAAAATTACGGCTTTTAACGAAGTTAAAGAAGTGAAATTACCCGATAATACCGAAATTTCGATAAACAAACATTCCGAAATTCGTTTTGATAAAAAGTTCAATAAAAAAGAACGAAAAATAAAATTAAAAGGCGAAGCATTTTTTAAAGTAGCAAAAAATAAAAACAAAGCTTTTATTGTAAAAACCGAAAGTTTTTATGTGGAAGTTCTCGGAACGCAATTTTATGTAAATTCCGATATTAAAAACAGACAAGTTGTCGTAAAAGAAGGAACGGTTGCCGTGTATCAATATAAGGATAAGCGAGATATCGTGATTCTTCATGCAGGCGATAAGGCAATTTTTGATAAAAAAGAGAATAAAATACGCAAAATTGAAAATTCGGATGTAAATTACCTCGCTTGGAAAACAAAAATTTTCGATTTTCAAAATATGAATTTAGAAACTGTTTTCGGTATTCTGAAAAACAGCTATGATATTGATTTTAAATTTGTTAACCCCGGGTTGAAAAAATGCAAAATAAGCGTTTCTTTCAAAAATCAAAATATCGATGAAATAATAAATGTTCTGAAAGCAACTTTTAATAATGTAAGCTTTCGCAAAAAAGGAAAAACAATTTATGTTGACGGTAAATCGTGTAAATAACAATCTTTCTTCCGATTTTATAAATAAAAAAGTTTACTTGTTGTTTCTTCTGATTTTATTTTTTCATTTCGGAAGTTCTCAAACGATTGATTTACAAAAAAAAATAACCGTCATTCAAAGAAATAAACCTTTGTCGTCTGTTTTGAATGAAATTCACTTAAAAGCCGGCGTAAATTTTTCGTACAATAACGAAGATATTAATGCTTATAAAAAAGTAACCGCAGTCGCAAGAAAAAAATCTGTCTCAAATATTTTATCCCTTTTATTTTCTGATTTAGGGATAGAATATACGCTTGTAGAAAAACAAATTGTTCTGAAAAAAAGACAGTATATTCCGAAAACAGAAAATAAAATTAAACCGAAAGGGCAAGAAAAATTTACGATAAGCGGTTATGTAAGAGACAGTACGGACAACGAAGTTTTAATCGGTGCCGGAGTAAGCGTGCAATCATCTTATCTCGGAACCATGACCAACGGTTACGGTTTTTATTCTTTAAGTTTACCGAAGGGGAAATATCGTTTAACCTTTTCGTATTTAGGATACAGAACAAAAACACTTGAAATAAACCTTACTTCCGAGAAGAATATTTCGGTAAACTTAAAACAGTTTGAAACACAGCTTGATATAGTTGTCGTAAATGAAGAAGACAAAAAAGATGTGTTTGAGAAAAATTCGCTGAAAAAAATAAATTTAAACAAACGTGAGATTAACTCGGCAAAAGGAATTACGGGAGAGGCGGATGTTGTTAAAACGATTAATAATTTGCCCGGAATAAGTTCGTTCGGCGACGGTTCGGTTTTATTTTATGTGCGAGGCGGCGATAAAGACCAAAATTTAATTTTAATTGACGAAGCACCCGTTTACAATCCTTCTCATCTCTTCGGGTTTTTCTCGGCAATTGCACCGGATGCCGTAAACGACATAAAAATTTACAAAAATAATTTTCCCGTAAAATACGGCGGCAGATTGTCGTCTTTAATTGACATTAAAACCAAAGACGGGAATATGAATAAGCTCGGATTTTCCGTTATCTCAACTCCGCTTACCGGCTCTTATACAATTGACGGTCCCGTACGAAAAAAACGAAGCTCATTTTTTATGACTTTAAGAGATTCGCATCTGAATTGGATTTGGAAACGAAATTTGCCGAATTTGAATATAAATTTTTACGATTTTCATTTTAAATTTAACCAAATTATTAACCGGAAAAATCGTCTGTATTTTTCTGCTTTTACCGGTTCCGATATTTTATCGGCAGACAATAAAAATGAAATTACAAACGGTTTGTCTTGGAAAAATAATGCCGTTTCCTTACGATGGAACCACCTGTTTTCCGACAAATTATTTTCAAACACAACTTTACAGTCAAGCAAATACGACTATTTTTTGTATTATTCGCAAAACGAAAATCATTATTGGACTTCCTATATCGGCGATATCAGTTTAAAAACCGATTTTTCGTATTATCCGCAGCCGTTAAGCAAAATTTATTTCGGATACAATTTGAATAATTATATTTTTAATCCCGGAAATTTAGATGCCGATTATTTCAGCCGTTCGGTATATGCCGGCGATGTCAGCGAATTTGTTTTGTATGCCGGGCACGATTATGCTTTTAATGAAAAAATAAATTTGTCATACGGTTTGCGATTTGTTTCTTGGAATAATATCGGACCGACAACCGGTTTTAAATTTAATGAAAATTTTCAGATGATTGATACCGTTGAATATAAAAAAGGTATCTACCATACGTTCAACAGCTTGGAACCGCAGATTTCTTTTACGTATTCATTTTCGAATTCATTACTTGCAACGGTTTCTTATGACCGACACATTCAATATTTGCATTTGCTTTCCAATTCCGTAAGTCCGTTTACGACAATGGATGTTTGGATGCCTTCGGGTCCCGTTATAAAACCCGAAAAATTAAACCAATATGTTTTTGGGCTAACCAAAAAGTTAAGCGAATATGCGATAAATTTTCAAACCTATTTTAAAACCGTAAAAAATTTTACGGAATATAACGAACATGCAAATATGCTCTTAAATCCTTTAATTGAAGGCGAATTAAGATTTTCGAAAGCAAAAGCGTACGGTGTCGAATTTTCTTTTACAAAAAAGAAAGGCAATTTTAACTTTTTACTCAGTTATACCTATTCCCGTATTTTGATACGGGGTGTAAAAATGTCGTCAACGGGAGTTTATCCGGCATCTTTCGATAAACCGCACAAACTGAATATTAATTTGTTTTATAAGACACAAAAATCTTGGATTTTTTATTTAAATTGGGTGTATTCATCGGGTTTGCGGTACAGTTCGCCTACCGGTTTTTATTATTATGAAGGATATACCGTTCCGATTTATTCCGAAAAAAATAATGCCGGTTTGCCGGATTATCATCGCTTGGATATTTCCGCCGAATTAAAATTAAATAAAAAAAGTTCTTCGCGTTTTCGGCACAGTTTGCTTTTTTCGATATACAATTTATACAATCGGCACAATGCAATTTCGATAAATTACAATAAAATTGAAACGGACAAAGGAACGTTTGTCGTTCCGGCAAATTTTGCTTATGAAAATGAGTTGTTTACTACGGCAAAATCTTTTTCAAGCATTGTTCCTTCAATTACTTATAGCTTGAAGTTCAGATAATTATGAAATGTTTTAAAGAAAATATAATCTGTTTATTTTTGTTCGGAATAATGTTGTTTGCCGGAATTTCATGTGAAAAAAAGATTTCTCCGGATTTTAAATACGACGGAAAAGAATTTTTAATTGTTGACGGAATTATAACCAACGAATCTAAATTTCAGGAAATTCTGTTAACAAAATCGCTTTCTGCATTTAACGAAAAACCCGAACCTGTTTCCGGTGCAAAAGTTTCCGTATCCGACGGAATTTATAACTACATTTTTTCGGAAGACACGGCAGGTATTTATTTATCCGACAGTAAATTTTCGGCAGTTATTAATAAACGTTACACTTTACGTATTGAATTGAACGGCAAAACGTATTCCGCTCAGGCAAAAGCCGTTCCTGTTTTGAATAATTCTGCGATTAATTACACGCAATACAACGACAGTCTATATTTTTTCCCGCAACCGACGGCACAATTTAATCCTGACGAAGCAGCAATGTATGAAATAAATGCCGATTGGTCTTTTGTGCCGGGATATGAAAATTTTTCGCCGGAAAAAACAAAGGCAAAAATGTTTTTCTATGTTCTTAAAACAATAGATGTAAATGAAATTTTTAACCCTCCTCACGAGCAAATATATTTCCCGAAAGGAACAAAATTGGCGGTAAAAAAATATTCTTTAAGTCCCGAACACGAGAAATTTATCCGTTCGTTACTTTTGGAAACAAGTTGGAACGGCGGTAATTTCGACACCGAAGAAGATAATGTTTATACCGATTTAAGCGAAGGAGCTTTGGGTTTTTTTGCTGCTTCAATTGTACTTTCCGATACGGTTTATGTACAATAAAAACCTATTTTACGATAAGTACGGTTGTTCGAAAATTACAAATTTTTAAATTTTTTTCAGGGTAAAATTAATATGCGGTGTATTAGAATTGTAAACGATAAAAAT
>CAZCPV010000131.1:0-8825 GCA_964500765.1 uncultured Draconibacterium sp. | reverse complement strand
TGCTGAATCGGGAAAAATTAAGTGATGACGAAATTACAGAAACGATATTTAAATTAGCGGAATTCAGAAATTTAGTTTAAAAGCTGCTGTTCCTGAAAATGTATAAAGTCGATTTTCGAAATTGACTTTTTTTGTTTTACTCTTTTTACAAATGCAACACTTCGGAATTTTTCAGAAGTCTCCTATATTCATTTTTCTCTAATTTTATTTTGTTTATTTTTAACATAATGACAAGAGTCTGATATAAGAAGCCGGAATACTTTCTTATATCGAATTCCGGTTAGCAGATAAGTTTCGGAAGTGTTGCCTGTTCAAATATTCTTACTACTTTTGGACATTGAAAAATAACAAAAGACCTGCAAATGTTATTTGTATATATTCTTGTTTTACTGCTGTCTTTTTATATCTTGGCAAAAATTGTTGATGATTATTTTGTTGCTGCATTAGATCAAATTGCCGAAAAATTAAAAATGTCGCATGATGCTGCCGGAGCAACTTTAATGGCAATCGGGTCAAGTGCTCCGGAATTATTTGTAACCCTTTTTGCAGTATTTCGTCCCGGGAATCATGAAGCAATCGGTATCGGTAATATTGTGGGTTCGGCATTATTTAATTTGCTGGCTATTATCGGTGCATCGGCAATTGTCAGAAAAGCGGTTATTGCCAAACAAGCTGTTTTACGTGACTTGTTTTTTTATGCTCTCGCCGTTGTTTTATTGCTTGTTATTTTAATTGACGGAAAAGTTACCTGCATTGAAGCCGGTTTGCTTATCGCAGTTTACGGCTTTTATGTTATTACGGTTGTTAATTGGAAAAAGCTGTTTAAATACAAAAATGCCGATGATAATGCAGAAATACATGCCGAAACGAATAAATCGGAAAAATCATTCATGCAAAGGGTGCTGTATCCGATTGATTATTTTATCGGCTTATTTTTTCCGCCTTTAAAATACCGGATTCCTGTTTTTTTTATTTCAATTATTTTTATTGCCGGAATAAGTTGGGTTTTGGTCGAAAGTGCGGTTGAAATTGCCCGTATTATTCATATTCCGGAATCAATTATTGCACTTACGATACTTGCTGCAGGCACATCGGTTCCCGATTTAATTTCTTCGCTTATAGCTGCAAAACAAGGCAGAAGCGGAATGGCTGTCAGCAATGCCGTGGGGTCTAATATTTTTGATGTTTTAATTGGTTTGGGATTGCCTTTTTTTCTGATTATTTTATTATCCGGCGGAACCGTTTCAATTCATGCGGAAAATATTGAAGAATCGGTTTATTTCCTATCAATATCTATTGTTGTTGTACTCTTATTCTTTGTTATTAACCGATGGAAAGTCGGAAAAATATTCGGATTTTTTTTGATATTTTTATATGTCGGCTATTTGGTTTGGGCAATAGTAACCTTACCCTGATATAATAAAAATAAAAAACCCGAAAAGTTAACTCTTCGGGTTTTTATTGGTTTTTATTTTACGGAAATAACCAGATATTTAGACATTTTCCAAAATTCTTCCGGATTGGTAATTACCAATTTATCGTACCTGCCTTTCGGGGTTTTGTCAAAGCGATAAGACCCTTCGGGGTGGTCGGTAATCAGGTGAATCTTTTTAGCATTGTTTAAGGAAAATTCTGTTATTTCCCGAATATCAATTTGGGTAAATTCGGCTTCTTTCAACTTAACTTTTGTATTTGCTCCTATACCTATAAATCCGCCGTCCGATTCTAAAATTCCTTTTTCTTTCAGATTTTTTTTGGAATCAATAATATAAAAAGCCGTATTTAATTGTGTTTCCTGCGATTCAATTACCACATCTTTGCTTTCGTTTTCCAAAGTTAATTCATTAAAATCCTTATTAAGCGAGTCAATTTTTGCATTTAATTCTGATATGTCAATATTTTTCTTTTCTAATTGTTTTCTTAAATCAGCCATTTCCATATCTTTTTGAGCAATATTTTGATTTAAGAGTTGTATCGTTTTTTTAAGTTCGGAATTTTTTGAATTTGATTTATTTAATTTTGTTCTTAAATAAGCCAACTTCTTTTTATTATCCTGCATCATTTCGTAAATCGCCAAAATATCATTGTTGATTGACTCTACATCGGTATCTTCCAGCTCGTTATCTCCGACTGTTTTTGTTGTAATAATATTTTCTTTTTCCTTTATGGCATTAATATTTTCCTGAATTTCGTTAAATGTTTTCAGGTAGGAAGTAATTGATTCTTTATCTTGCGAAGTAATTGTTTTTAAACTGTCAACTTGTTTTTCCAGTCGAATTTCTTCTTTGCTTTTACCGCAGGCAAAAAACAAAGGAATTAACAATAAAATAAGATACTTTTTCATGATTTTAGTTTTTTAGTAAATTTATGTTAAAAATAATAATAAATAACCGAATAATAAGCCCGTTGCAAAATTTATCAGCTTTACGACCGCAAAATTTTTCCCCGATTCCGCTAACAAGGGAATTGATCCGTGACCGTCCTGAACAATTGAATTTGTAAGCAACACGGGAAAAGGGATTAAACCCGTTGCAAACATGCTTATAAAAATTATATGCGGTCCGCTTTCCGGAATCATCCCGATTAGGGCAGCTATAAACAGAACGATATAGACATTTCCTTTTATCAGTCCTTTCAGGTCAACATATTCGTTTAAAAAATGTAAAACAAAGAATGTTGCAAAGGTCCATATAAATAATCGTAAAAAATGCTTTTTTATTACATGCTCCCATAAATGTTTTTTCAAAAAGTGGTCGGTTACGGTGAATGCAATAAAAAGACCGATAAGCGTTACGATAAAAAAGATGATTTGTTCCCACCCCCAACCGCTGTCTTCGGAATGTTTTCCGGCCTGTTCTATAATATGAAATCCGTGTTCGTGTGTATCTCCTAAAAATAATAAAATAATTAAAAACCCGATACCGAAAAGTAAAATTACAGCCCGTTGCCATATCATATTTATCAACTGTTTCGGTAAATTTTTAAAATTATGCGAACGGCATTTCGGTTCTTCCGGATGAATAAATTGATGCTTTGCCGATTTTCCGCCGTACATCTTTCCTTTTGATACATAATGTATTACAATTCCCGTAACAACGGCAATAATTAAAATAATCAGCATCAGTTTTAGGGCTGCTTCGGGTATCATCGAAAACATTATAAATGCTTCGTCTCCTGATGTTGCAATAAAAGCCGCCGTTAATGCAGCCAAACTTAACGAACCGTGAATATACATCGAAACAACGGCATAAGTTCCCAAGCAACCGGGAATTAAACCCATAAAAACAGCAAATAAAATTTGAATAAAAGAGTTTGAAGGCAAGTTATTTTTTGATTTACTTTTGTATTGAATCGTAATATATTCAATAACAATCATCATTACCAGAACAAATACGGTAATGGTCAGTGCTTGTTGAATTATGTTTAATAAAAAAATCACTGTTTTTGTTTTATTTCCTTTCTAAATGTGTGTTTTTTAATAAAAAAATCGGATAATTATTCGATTTTTGATTGATTTTAAAAATACCGGAAACGTATATCATTGTATCATCTTTTAAACTGTCGAAAAACTGTTTTTCATCGGGTTCAACGATTAATTCCATAAAATTGTACTGTTCGTCGTGATTGCACATAAAGCAAACATCGGTAACCGTTTCCGTTAAAATAAAATCGGGATGTTTATCGTGTATTTCTTTTTTAAAAAAGCCCTTAATACGAATTTCTTTTCCGTTTAATTCCAAAATTTCTTCGTTTAATTGAAATTTCGGTAAAAAAGTAAATGTTTTTGTATTGAATTTGTTAATTTTTTTTGCAGATTTTAAAATATTCCAAGTTACATCCTTTGCCCTGAAATTTTTAATTTCTTTTGTCCACGGGAAAATAAAAAAAAATACCGCAACGGCTGCCAACAGAATAAAACGTATTATTTTAAAATTTCCGGTCATTTTATTTTGTCGTATTTTTCAATGTTCAATTCTGTAGTTTTTATTTTGTGCATTCCTTTCGGTAAAACGGGGTCGTAGCCGGATGTTCCCCAAGGGTGGCATCTCGAAATTCTTTTAATTGCCGGCCAAATACCTCTCAATCCGTGTATGCGAATTGATTCTATCGCATATTCCGAGCACGTAGGCACGTGTCGGCAACTTGCCGGTGTGTACGGCGATATTGCATATTGATAAAATTTAATCGGTGCAACGGCAATATAGAATAATATTTTTTTTAAAATCTTCATCACAGATTGCAAAGTTATACTTTATCTTTTCGTTTTTGTCAAAAACATTTTGATTTTTTCTTTTAAATAAGATATATTTACGGTTTTCGTATTGAAAAAAGTATTGTCGGTTTTGTAAAATATCGATAAAAACATCTAAAAATGAAGCATTTTGTCTTATATATTGTCTTAATTCTTTCAAGTTTTTTGATTTCTCCGGGTTTTTTAATTAAAACAGCAAATAACATAAATCAAAGTATTATAACAACAGACGATACCGGAAAAGTTAAGAAAGACACGTCAATTAATAAACTTCCCGAAGGATATCCATACATTATAAATTTTACCTTATCGAAACAAAAAAAAATAAAATCTGTTTGTACCGACAGCACGGGAATAATGATTTTTGCAGATAATACGGGACTTACTTTTTTTGACGGTACAACTGAAAAATATCTGAAAATTGAAGATTCTCCCAATGAAATTAAAAAAGATAAAAATTTAAACCGATTTTACATTGCCTGCAAAAAAGGATACGGGTATCTTTCAAAAGACAATACCGGGAATTTTATTTACCGGTCAATTTCAGAAGAATTACATGACAATCAATCATACAATCAAATTATTGTTACGGGAGAAAATATAATATTTTCGGGGAACTATTATACCGTAAACTATAATTTAAAAACAAAAAAAGTTACGGAAGTTTATAATGATAATAAAAATCCGATAACGGGAATTTTTGAATTAAATAATAAGTTGTATATCAACGTATTGAATAAAGGGCTGCAATATGTTTCTTATAAAAAGAAAATTTCCGTAATAAGTGATTCGCTTTTTGCATCTTCCGAAATTTTATTTTCTGTTTCGTACGGAGAAAGCGTAATTTTGGGAATGAGCAATAACAGGTTATATGTTTTTGACGGAACAAATTACAGCCCGTTTGAAAATAAAGCTTCGGATTATATTCAAGAAAGTGTTATAAACGGAGGGGCAGATATCGATGCCGGTAAATTTGTTGTTACAACGCTTAACGGAGGAGCAATTATTTTAGATAAGAAAACCGGTAAATCCGAAAATATTTTAAATTATCGTACCGGTTTGCCCGATGATGAAATTTTTGCTGTTGCGACAGACCTAACAGGCGGCTTGTGGTTAGCACACGACTATGGTATAAGCAGAGTTACATTTGATATTCCGGTAAAAAATTTTGGTATGTATCCGGGCTTGCAAGGCAATATTAACGATGTTGAATTTTACGACAGTACTCTTTATGTTGCAACCGGAGAAGGATTATATCGCTTGTCAGAAATTAAAAGTTATGAAGAGGTTGAGGTTGCTGAAAATAAACGCATAAAATATAAAAAAAGGATAAAGACAAAACAACACGATAAAAGTGAAGAAATATCAGATACAGATAATGAAAAAACAACAAATTTAACGGAAGAGGAAAACAATGAAGACAGCGGCGGGTTTTTCAGTCGTTGGAGAAAACGTAAAGAAAAAAAGAAAAAAGAAACCGTTTCTGTCGAAAAAAATACAGAAATATCGGATAATCAAGCAAAATCGGATAACATTTCGGAAGAAAAAAGAAATAAAATTTCTTATAAAACAGAATACAAAACAATTACGGAATACAAAAAAATTTATGAGTTGCATTCGGTAAAATATGTTTATAAAAAAGTTAAAGGAATTAACGGTAAAAGCAAAAAAATAATCAACTATAACAAAGGTATTTTAATCAGTACCAATTCCGGACTTTACTTTATTAAAAATAATGCTCTGTCTGTTGTTATTCCGAGTGCTTATATCTATAATGTAAGTTGCAATCCTAATTACGATACTTTTTATGTAAGTACATCCGACGGACTTTATAAAGTATATTTTTCAAATAATACCTTTCAAATAAGTTTAATTTCAGGAAGCAGTATAAAAGAAATTATATTAAATTCCTTATTTACGGTAAGCGATTCGGTATTGTGGGCTTCGGACAACCATAAATTATATTTATTTAAAATTTTGGGTAATGATATCTTATCTGCTGAACAATTTGATATAAATACGGATTTTGATGAAAATATTATTATTTCTAAAAAAAAGGATAAATATATATTTTTAACAGAAACAAATGCCTATTATTATGACACAAAGGATAATAATATTCTTGAAGATTCCGAATTAACGAATTTATTGGCTCAATCCGACCATTTGTTCCTGTTTAACGACACCGCTTTTACCGTTAACTCGGGAAGTCATATTTTGTATAAAAATAATTTGAATGATTCGTTAAATCAATTAAAATATGCTTGGATTTTTAATCAAATAAAAAATATTACCGCTGATAAAAATAATGATATCTGGTTGATTTCGGGGAAAAACGGAATTTTTAAAATTATGCACAATTTTTCGGAGGGTAAACGAAAACTCAAAATATATTTAACAAGTATCAGAGATATTAACGGGAATGCATTTACAAAAACGTCTTTTCTTAATTTAAAAAGCAACTATAAAAATATAACGGTTCATTTATCTTCGCCCGGATACCTGAAAAAGAATTTTATAAACTATTTTTACGGAATTGATGTATCCGGCAATAATGAATATATAAAAACACAAAATCCGTATTTTTCAATCCCGGAGCTTACTCCCGGAAAACATATTTTATCGATTTATGCCGTTAACTCATTAAATGAAGAAAGTGATGTATTGAAAATTATTATTCGGGTAAATCCGCCGATTTGGCAAAGAGCATGGTTTATTGTTGCCGTATTCTCAATATTTTTAATCTTATTTTCTTTGGTTTTATCAGCTTTTTTCAGAAAAAAACAACGAAAAATTAAAGAATATAATGAAATTTTAGAACTTAAAATAAAAGAACGAACAGCAGAAATTGAAAAACGAAATAAATTAATTCAGGAACAAAATCTTGAAATCTACAATCAATATCAAAAAATAGAAATTCAAAATAAAGAAATAAAAGGCAGTATTCGTTATGCCGGAAAAATACAGAGAGCAGCCCTCTCCGAAACGGCAATCTATTCAAAATATGTATCGGATTTTTTTATATTTTTTAAACCGCGCGATATTGTCAGCGGTGATTTTTATTGGGTAAGCGAAGCAAAAAATAAATTGCTGATTGCTGCAGTCGATTGTACCGGACACGGTGTTCCGGGCGGCTTTCTGAGTATGCTCGGAATCTCTTTTTTGAATGAAATAATTAAAGAACTAAGTAAAACTAAAAACGAAATTCTTGCTGCCGATATTTTAAATGAACTCAGGAAAAAGTTTATTTCAACACTAAGTAAACACGGAGAAGAAAGCGGAAGGAAAGACGGTATGGATATGTCTTTAGTTGTAATTGACAAAGAACATATGCAATTGAATTTTGCCGGTGCCTATAACCCTGCCTATATTATCAGAAACTCAAAAATAACAAAAATTGAAGCCGACAGAATGCCTGTAGGAAATAATGAAAAATTAAATAACATTCCTTTTAAAAATAAATATATTTCATTAAAAAAAGATGATTGTTTATACTTATTTACAGATGGTTATGCCGATCAATTCGGCGGAAAATTTCAAAAAAAATTCAATTCTCGACGATTTCGAGAATTATTGTTGCATATAAACAAACTTCCTATGATTGAGCAAGAAACAGCTGTTAATAAAATAATAAAAAAATGGCAAGGTAATAATGAACAAATTGATGATATTTTATTAATAGGAATTAAAATCTGATTTGATGGAAGCCAATCCGAAACAATCCAAAGCAAGAGAACTGTTATGGCTTGCAATAGCTGTAATGAGCATGATTACGGGAATTCATAAAACAATAAATGTTTCTTTTAAAGAAAGTTGGTATTTCTTTGTTTTTGTCATTATTGCATTGCTAATGTTTTTTGTTTGGCGTAACAGAAGAATAGGTGACCGATAAGAAAATATATAAAGGTTGCACGGAGTAAACGTTTTTTTGTCACAATTTTTTTGCAGTTTGTATTTTTTTGTTAGCTTAGCCCTTGAAAAATCCGTAATTGCACCACCTTATTTTATCGAATTTAAAATTTATTGTTGTATTTTATTAATATACAGTAAAATTATTATATATTAAAAACAATTAGCTTGCAGCAACAAAAAACTCTGTGTCATGGAAAAATCTCTATTCTTATTCCTGTTACTTTTTTTTTCTGTTTTCGGTATTAATGCCCAAGAAGTAAATTTTTATTCATTAAAAACAGATGAAAATAATTTTATTAAACCGGAAAATTCCGGCAAATTAAAAGACAATTCTCAAAAAGTAAAAATAGGTTTTGAATTTAAATTTAATAATCAAAGCCATAAAGTCATCTTTATCAACAAAAACGGTTGGATGACTTTTGATGAAAATGCCGGCAAATTATCGAAGAATTTAGAGAATGTTGAAACATTAATTGCACCTTATGCAACTTTTCAAGATAATAAAATTGCACAAAATTTAGAAGTGGTATATAAAACTGCTGTAATTAATGATAAGTTATGCTTTGTTGTACAATGGAGCAATAAACAAATTTCATTTCAGGCGTATTTGTATGATAACGGAGAGATAGAATTTAAGTATTCCGATAATATAAAATTAGAC
>CAZCPV010000130.1:3691-9016 GCA_964500765.1 uncultured Draconibacterium sp. | reverse complement strand
TCGACCAAGAACGGAAATTAAAAAAATCGGAACTCGAAAAATATTTTCATCATATTGAAGTGATGAGTAATAAAAAAGAAGAAAATTATTTAAAATTATTGAAACATTGTGATATAAATGCCGAGAATTTTCTTATGGTCGGAAATTCATTGAAATCGGATATTATACCGGTTTTAAAAATCGGGGGTAATGCTGTTTATATTCCGTTTCATACAACTTGGATTCACGAAGAAGTAAACGAAAATGAAATGAAAGATTTGAAAAATTTTTATAAACTTTCAAATATTAAAGAACTGTTAGAAATTGTTGGTAATGAATAAAATAGCTATTGTTTTTCTGTTTCTGTTTTTTTCGGAAATTATTTCGGCACAAATACCTTCATCGTTTGATTTAAGAAACGTAAACGGCGAAAATTACGTAAGTTCCGTAAAAAACCAACAAGGCGGAAATAGTTGGACCTATGCCGTTTGTGCTTCTGCCGAAAGCAATTTGCTGATGAACGGAAATTGGAGTACTGCCGGAGAAAACGGTGAGCCCGATTTAGCGGAATATCACATGGATTGGTGGAACGGTTTTAATTCGTTTAATAATGATGATGCCGGAGGAACCAATACCGGCGGCTTTCCCGAACATTCGGGCGGAAATTTTTCGATGGCAGCGGCATATTTATCAAGAGGAGAGGGCTTTGTCAGAAATATTGACGGACAATCGTACGATACACCGCCGGAACGATATAATTCCGGTTTTCACTATTGGTATGTAGATGAAATTGAGAATTTTACAATTGACAGTAATTTGAACGGAATAGATTCAATTAAAAGTAAATTAATGCAAAAAGGAGCTGCTGCCGCAGCAATTTGTTATGATGCTTCTTTTATTGATGCAAATTTTAATCATTTTCAACCGGCTTCAAGCAATCTTGCGGCTAATCATGCAGTTGCAATTATCGGCTGGGACGATAATCATACCGTTCCTGCTGCTTCTGCCGACGGTGCTTGGTTGGCAAAAAATTGTTGGGGAACAAGTTGGGGAAACGGCGGTTATTTTTGGATTTCATATTACGATAGATATGCTTGTAAAACTTATGATACAGGTGCACATTTTTATGCCGGAGCCGATACTTTGCCTTATAATATAATTTATTATCACGATTATCACGGCAAGCAAGATGTTATGACTTCCGCCGATTCTGTTTTTAACGCTTTTCATGCCAAAGAAAATGTGCGGATAAAAGCTGCAAGTTTCTTTACCGAAACCGACAATGTTACTTATACAATTAAAGTGTACGGAAGATATGCCGACGGAGAACTTTCGGATTTAAAATTAATAAATTCGGGAACGCTTTTACACAAAGGTTTTCATACCGTTAATTTGCTCGGTGATGTACCCCTAAATAACGGAGACGACTTTTTTGTTCTGTTTTATTTATCTGACGGAAAATATGCTTATGACAGAACATCAAACATTACATTAACATACGGCGGGAAAAGTGCCAAAAATGTTATCGAATCGACTGCAATGCCTGCTGAAAGTTTTTATGCTCAATCGGGGCAGTGGTTTGATTTTTATAATTATAACGACCCTTCCGGATTTAATAATACCGGAAATTTTTGTTTAAAAATTCTTGCCGATTATAATCAAAATATCGGAATTAATACCGATAAATCAAATCTCAATATTTTTCCGAATCCGACAAATAATTTTATTTTTATTAATTCGAAAGAAATCGGCTTTTATACAATTTACGATTTACAGGGAAAAAGTGTTTTGCAAGGAAAATTAAATGTTGAAAATAAAATTGACATTTCCGTATTGAAAAAAGGAATCTATTTTCTTAAAATAAACTTTCCCGACAGAAATGTGGTAAAAAAAGTGATAAAAAGATAAAAAATAAACCCCGCACATACTTTTTCAACCTGTTAAATGAAAAAGTATAATGCGGGGGAAATTACAGAAGTTTCGATTTATTATTATTAAATTTTTTGCTGAAAATTTAATAATAATAAAAATTTGTTTTACACACTTTTTAGAGACACTATTATCCTTATCGTATCGCAGGCATAAAGATTCAAAAAAATTATTATTGCAAAAAATTTCAATACCTTAATTTTCATAGTTTGGGATTTTTAGATTATTAAATATATCTTTGGGATGTTTTTTTAAATTAATTTCCATAAAGTAAATTTTAATTATGAAGAAAGTTTGGTTTTATGTTTTGATAATCGGTTTGTCGGTTTCGTGTAAACATCAGCAGCGATTGAATTCCGCAGAAAAATCGGTTCCCGTGGTGTTAGTGTCAAAAGATTTTAAAAATACGCATGAAAAATGGTTAAGCAATTCAACCGGAAATTATAATTTTAAATGTGTGAATATGTATGCCGTAAAAAGCAAAGATTCCGTTAATTTATTACTAAAAAAAGCCGACGGGATAATAATTTCCGGCGGGGAAGACGTAAATCCAGGTCTTTACGGAAAACAAAATGAACTTAACCGTTGCGGAACAATTAATCCGCATCGCGACAGTTTGGAACAAAAAATGATAAAATTTGCAATAAAAAATAAAATTCCTCTGTTGGGAATTTGTCGCGGACATCAAATGTTAAACGTTACCGAAGGCGGCAGTTTGATAATTGATATTCCGACCGATGTCGGCAGCAAATATTTGCACAGAGATTCGCGAAAAGCAAAAGAAGGTAAAAGCACGGCTGTATATCACGAAATTTATATCAAACGGAATACATTTTTGTATAATATTGTAAAAGTTGACAGCGGAAACGGATACAGTAATCATCATCAGGCGGTTGAAAAAATTGCCCCCGACTTTAATGTTTCTGCTTTTGCAAAAGATAAAGTGGTTGAAGCAATTGAACCTGTCGATACGCTTTTGCATCCTTTTATTTTGGGCGTGCAATGGCATCCGGAAGCAATGGATACTAAAAATCCTTTGTCAGGAACTATCGGGCGAAAATTTATGAATAAAGTAACACAACATTTTAAAATTGATTAACAAATACAATGTCGGGAGGATCAAATAAAGCAATTTTCGGTGCAATTGCGGCAAATGTTGCTATTGCCGTCAGTAAATTTATTGCAGCCGGATTTACCGGTTCTTCAACAATGTTGTCGGAAGGCATACATTCGTTGGTAGATACCGGAAACGGGATTTTACTGTTGTTGGGAATAAAAAAGAGCAAAAAACCGGCAGATGACGAACACCCGTTCGGTTACGGAAATGAAGTTTATTTTTGGAGTTTTATTGTTGCGGTGTTAATTTTTGCACTCGGCGGCGGTATTGCTTTATACGAAGGAATCGAGCATATTCTGCATCCAAAGGAAGTAACAAATATTATTTGGAATTATGTGGTTTTAATATCGGCAATCCTTTTTGAAGGAACCTCTCTTTTAATTGCTTTGAAAGAATTTAATAAAACAAGAGGCAATACTACTTTTTACAGAGCTTTGGTTGATACAAAAGATACTTCAACCGCTGCGGTGGTAATTGAAGATTCGGCGGCAGTTACCGGATTGGTAATTGCTTTAATCAGTCTTTTATTGGGGCAAATTACCGGAATTGAATATTTTGACGGTATCGGTTCCGTTTTAATCGGTTTATTGTTATTAAGTGTTTCAACATTTTTTGCGATTGAATGTAAAAGTTTGTTGATAGGAGAGGGGTTGCCGAAAAGTGATATTGATGAAATAAATAAAATTCTTGCCGCAGATAAAGACATTACCGCTTATAAAAAACCCTTAACCTTGTTTTTCGGACCCGATGAAGTTTTGGTAAACCTGAACGTAAATTTTAAAGATGGTTTGGTTTCTGATGAGATTGAACAAATTGTTGATCGCCTGGAATATAAAATTAAAGAAAAAATACCTTCGGTAAATCGTATTTTTATTGAAGCAGAAACTATTCTTACCAAAAGAAAGAAATTTTAAATTTATTCGTTCATAATTTTATACAAAGAATCTAATTTCGGGACAAGAATAATTTCGATACGACGATTTTTTTGTTTACCGGTATCGGTTTTGTTGCTTGCAACGGGTTTGTGCATGCCTCTGCCCGATGCGGTTATTCTGTCAGGTTTTATCTTGGTGTTTTTTGTCAGAATATCAACAACCGACAATGCTCTTTCGGTGCTTAATTTCCAATTGTATTTATCCGGACCCACATTATCGGTATGCCCTTCGATAAGAATTTCCGTATCCGTATTTTTTTCAAGAATTTTCCCGAGTTTTATAATGGCTTCTTTTCCTCGTTTGTCAATATCGTAACTTCCTGTTTTAAAAAGCAGTTTTTCTTCCATTGCAACATACACTTTCCCGTCTTTCAGGTAAACATTCAATTCCGAGTTGTCAAAACTTTTCAAAGCATCGTTTATAATTGTTTTCAGTTTATTAACTTCCGCTTTGTTTTTATTAATCATATTTTCAAGCTGTACCAAGCGTTTTTGTTTTTCTTCAAGTGAAATACGCAAAGAATCAATTTGTTCGGATTTTAACTTTTGTTCTTGCGTAAGTTTATCGATAAGTTCACTTTTTTTATTTAAGCGATTTTCGGTTTCTTTTAAAATTCGTTGCTTTTTATTGTATTCTTCCAAAGCATTTGCCAGCGAACTGCTTAGATTACTTGTATCATTCGAAAGTTTAAATGTTTCGGCGGTTAAAGAATCTATTAAGTTTTTATTTCTTTTCAGCAATGCTTCATTTTTTGCTTTTTCGTTTTTGAAGTCATACAAAGTTTTATCAAGTGCATATTCCAACGAATC
This sequence comes from uncultured Draconibacterium sp., assembly GCA_964500765.1. GTDB lineage: Bacteria > Bacteroidota > Bacteroidia > Bacteroidales > JAADGE01 > JAADGE01. The sequence continues at coordinate 4,247 of CAZCPV010000130.1, read as the reverse complement.
AATAGTTTTCTGATTTTTTTCGCTCAGGGAATCGTATTTCTTTTTTGTAACCAGACACGCAGGAAGAGAAAAAAGAATAATTACTGCGGCAGTGATAATAAGTTTTTGCATAATATTATTAAGGTATGAAAAATTTTCCAAAAGTAATAAGAAATAACAATTTGAATGAAATATTTTGCGGGCAATTTACGGTTTAATAAAATTTATCGGTTTTAAATCGATGAAAAATTAATCCGTTATTTGATTTTTGTGTAATTCCGGCTTTACGTTTTATTATTTTTATTTGTTCTTCAACGGTATCAATACCTTCAATATTCGGCAGTAAAACACCTTTTCTTCCGTTGCTGTCGGTTATTATTGCTCCGTATTTTTTTGGATTTAATTGTGAAATATCATTTATTTTTTCGGGAGGGTATAATACTTCAACAGAAATTTTAATTTTTTCAAGCTCTTCCGGTGTCAACGGATTAAATCGATAGTCACGCACAGCGGAGGCAATTGCATTTTCAATAATTTCAAAATATAAATTTTTATAAACAGGAGTTAATGTTCCGAT
>CAZCPV010000130.1:0-3591 GCA_964500765.1 uncultured Draconibacterium sp. | reverse complement strand
TTATCAATAAAAATTTTGATTTTAAAATTTTTACAATTTAATTTGCATGTAATAATTTATTTTTATTATCGTTTAACCATAGAAACTGCCTGAACATATTAAAATAAAACATTTAATTTTAAGTTTATGAAAAAGATACTACTTCTCTTTGTTTTAGTTTTCTCATTAATGGTATTACCGGGACTTGTAAAGGATGCAGCAGCTCAACCGCCGCCGCCGCCGCCTCAGGATATTCCGATTGACGGAGGTTTATTTCTCTTGATTGCCGCAGGTGCATCATACGGAGCAAGGAAACTGTACAAACAACAAAAAGAAGAAAAAAAATAATAAAATTTATATTTTAAAAAGACTCGCAATTTGCGGGTCTTTTTTTTAGGATTTAAAAAATAATTGTTATACATTTGATACAAAATTAAAAAAGAAAATTATGAATTTATCTTTATGGTGGGATTCTTTATCTTCACTGCAAAAAATACATTGGAGTATTGCACTTCCGGCAACCGTAATTTTTATTATACAATTAATTATAACTTTAACTGCTGGCGGCGATACGGATATGGACGGCGCAGGAGACCATGACGGGGATTTTTCAGGAGACCACGGTGACGGAATGCATATTTTTTCCGTTAAAAGTATTTTAGCATTTTTGATGTTTTACGGTTGGGGCGGTTTAGCTGCTATTGAAAAAGGAATGCATGTTTGGTGGGGGGTTTCCGGAATTTCGTTAGTTCTGGGAATTATAATGATGTTGTTTACGGCATGGGTATTTTTTATGTTGCTGAAACTTCAATCCAGCGGTACAATGAATATGCAAAATGCCGTAGGAAAAGAAGCAGAAGTTTATTTAACAATACCGGCAAAAAAATCCGGAAACGGAAAGGTGCAATTAGTAATTCAAGGAGGATATAAAACTTTAGATGCCGTTACGGAAGATACCGAAGATATTAAAACGGGAAATTTCGTTGAAGTTCTTGAAGTTGTAAACGAAATATTAGTTGTCAGAAGAAAAAGGTAATTATTTGTATATCAATATTTTATTAACGTATTAAATTTATTTATATGGGAGCAACAGCAGTATTAATTATTCTATTAGTTTTTTTACTTTTGGGAATGTTCGCCTTTTTAGTTAAACGCTATAAAAGGTGTCCCTCAGACAGAATCCTTGTAGTTTACGGAAAAGTAGGCGGTTCAGGGCGTACGGCTAAATGCGTACACGGAGGAGCAGCTTTTATAATTCCGATTATTCAGGATTATGAATTTTTAGACTTAACACCTATTCCGATTGAAATCGGATTAGAGAATGCATTAAGTAAGCAAAATATTCGTGTAAACGTACCTTCACGATTTATGGTTGCTGTTTCAACAGAACCGGGTGTGATGCAAAATGCCGCCGAAAGATTACTCGGTTTAACTCAAGCTGAAATTCGCCATCTTGCCGCCGATATTATTTTCGGACAACTGAGAGTTGTAATAGCCACTATGGATATTGAAGAAATTAATGCCGATCGAGAAAAATTCTTGACAAATGTATCGTCAAGTGTCGAACACGAATTACGTAAAATCGGCTTGAAACTTATCAATGTGAATGTTACCGATATTACCGATGATGCCGGTTATATTGAAGCGTTGGGACAAGAAGCTACTGCCGGCGCCGTAAATGAGGCAAAAAAACAAGTTGCCGAAAAAAACAGAGACGGGGAAATCGGTATGGCAAATGCTCAAAAAGAACAGCGTATTAAAGTTGCCGAAGCCAATTCGGAAGCAGAAATAGGAGAAGCAATTGCTGCACAAAAACAACGAACCAATGTAGCAGCTGCAAATGCCAGAGCAATTGAAGGTGAAAATACGGCTAAAATTACGGTTGCTTTGAGTGATGCCGAACGTTTGAAAAAAGAAGCCGAAGCCGAAAAAATCTCTGTTACTGCCGAAAAAGTAAATGAAGCCGAAGCTAAAAAAGCAGCTTACGAAGCCGAAAAACAAGCAGAACTGAAACGTGCAGAACGAGAAGAAGCAACCCGAAAAGCAAATATTATTATTCCTGCCGAAATTGAAAAACAAAAAGTAATAATCGAAGCCGAAGCCGAAGCCGAGAAACAGCGTCGTATCGCTAAAGGTGAGGCAGATGCAATTTTTCTCGAAATGGAAGCCGAAGCCAGAGGTACTTATGAAATTTTAAGCAAACAAGCTGCAGGTTATAAACTTATGGTGGAATCTGCCGGCGAAAATGCACGGGATGCAGTTTTAATGATGATTGCCGAACGCTTACCTGAATTAGTTGAAACACAGGTAGAAGCAATTAAAAATATAAAAATTGATAAAGTTACGGTATGGGACAGCGGAAACGGTGACGGAAGCAGCTCAACTGCCAATTTTATGAAAGGTATGATGGGAGCCGTTCCTCCTCTTGAAGATTTATTCAAACTTGCAGGTATGGAACTTCCTAATTATCTGAAAGGTAAAACAATAAATGAAAATGTTGAAGATGCCGAAGAAGTGAAAAATGTTAAGAAGAAATAATTCACAATTCTTTATAAAAAAAGAAGTTTCGAATTTTCCGGAACTTCTTTTTTTCATTATTCCCTTCTGACATAACAAATGAAAATTTTCAACTTTTAACTGTTTAAAAATGAAATCATACAGAAAAGAACTTTGGTTCAATACTTCACAACGAAGAGAACTTATAAATATAACACCGCAGATTCAAAAAGAACTGGAAAACAGCGGAATAAAAGAAGGTTTAATTTTGGTGAATGCCATGCACATTACGGCAAGTGTTTTTATAAATGATGACGAAAGCGGCTTGCATAAAGATTTTGAAAAATGGCTGGAAGGTTTAGCTCCCGAAAAACCTTATTCGCAATACAAACATAATACTTTTGAAGACAATGCCGATGCCCACCTAAAAAGAACCGTTATGGGCAGAGAAGTTGTTGTTGCCGTTACCGAGGGCAAACTTGATTTCGGACCGTGGGAACAAATTTTTTACGGCGAATTTGACGGTAAACGCAGAAAACGTGTACTGGTGAAAATTATCGGAGAGTAAAAGTATCAAAAAGAAATAATATAATATACCTCAATATTTTCTTAAAAAAAGTTATCAGATATTTTCAATTTATCTTTTTCAACAAATATTCTGATATATTTAATTAAAATGTCATTAAAATTTAATTCTGTGATAATTTTTCCTTTTAAAGAAATCTTATTTATATTTTTAGGAGAAACAGATATTTCTGTGATACCTTTTTTAAAATGTATATTTTCAATATTTTTTTTAAACCAAATAATATATTGAATTATATAATTTGAACCGAATAATGCTTTTTGAGAAATAATAATTCTTTCTGTTGTTACTGATATTTTACTTTTTCTTAAAACTCTTATTGTAGGTCCTAATCCTTGAATTTCAACTCTGATATCCAAATTCTCGGAAATTATTTTTTCTGTTTTGTTAAATTTTATTTGTTTAACATTCATGTCTTAAAAATTAGAAACATTCAGGGAACAGAGTATCTGTAATTTACCCGCGTTGACCCGAAATTTTGTACAAAATATCAAATCAATGCGGGTAATTTTATAGTTATCCTGCCGTAA
>CAZCPV010000129.1:0-9020 GCA_964500765.1 uncultured Draconibacterium sp. | reverse complement strand
AAAATAAAGCAGAAAGTCTGAAAAGAAATATGCAAATATTTATACTTAATTATCCTGATAGTAAATATTATAGTGAAATAAACAGTTTGCTTATGGATATTGATAACAATATCTCGGATAAATTATATAATAGTTTTTTAGATAAGAAAAACAGAATTCGGAATAAAGATTTCTCATCTTATGAGAATCAAATATCCGAATATGAAAATATGATTTCGGAAGGAGAATTAATCTATAATAAAATAAAAAATAAACCATTATCTGATAGAATTATTAAACTTGTTGATGATATCAAAGATGATATTAACTTAATTGTTTTAGAGAAAAATGATTATGATTTATTATCATCATCATTTAAAACTGCTTATACTATTGAAGATGCTGATATTGAAATTGAACAAATAGATTATTTCCTTAATAAATATCAATCTTCAATTATGTCGAATATACTTGAAAGTAGGATTGAAAGCTTAATACTTTTGAAATTTAATATTTTGTATAAACAAAATATTGATGAAATACAAAAGTTAAATTCTGTTATAAAGAAAGGATATGAGTTTATAAATAAATTAACTGATAAAGATATAATTGATGATATAAAAAGTCGGATAAATGTATTAGAAAATTCAAGACGTACTCTGTTTAAAAAAGAATGGGATGTAAAATCAACAGAAATGAGTGATAAAATGAAGAATGAAGCTATTGATTTTTCTAATATCCATGTTCATAATATATGTAAAAGTGTATTAAGTATTAATCTTGTTGACGAAACGAAAAACAAATATATAAATAAAACAGTAATTTACAGAGAATATCAACTGCAAAATAAAGGAGGATTTTTGTGTAATAAATTGTTTAAAACAATTATTAGAGTTAAAGCAGTAATAACAGGGAATATTCAAGATGGAGTACAATATGATATTGATGCAGAATTAATCTCTGATTTAAAAATAAATTAAAAACATAAAATGTCCGGTTTTTGTTTTTTACGACTCAATATTATTGAATAAGTTTATAGCATTAAAAAACATCAAATTATGTCAAAAGTTAATGTGCTTATTGCCGAAGACGATTTTTTTTCTTTTTTGCTGATTAAAGAATTTTTAAGACCTTACGATATAAATTTATTTTCCGTTAAAAACGGAGAAGATGCCGTAAAACAATGTGATAAAAATAAAATTGATATTTTAATAACGGATATTTTAATGCCTAAAATTAACGGTATCGATTCAATGATAAAAATCCGAAAAAAAAATCCGGAAATTAAAGTAATTGCAGAAACCGCTTATGCCACAAGAGAAAAATTAGAAGAAATCAAAAAAGCCGGTTTTGATGCAATTATCGTAAAACCGTATAAAAAAGAAGATTTTCAAACTGCGTTTCAAAATATCTTAAAAAAAATAAAAAATAATTATTCGATACTTATTTGAAATCGCTGTTTTTTTCAGTTAAAACTTTATTCTAACCTGAAATTTTACTTCCGATTTGTTGCTGCCTTGAATTTCATCGTAACTCGACCCGATTACATCGCGATCGGCATAAGAAAAGTTTGCATAACGCAGCCAAATGTCAATAAAATCTTTAATTACCGTATATTTTAAAGTCAGGTAAGTTCTGATACCTTGTCCGCTGTATGCGGGAATTGAGTAGCCGTAAAGAATATCGTTTTCGTAGGCATAAATACGGGCATTGTAAGGGGCATCGAAAAAGGCAATACGGGCATTAATTTTTAAAGGCAATGTTGAAAATTGGTAATTTACATCCTGAAAAATCATCCACCCGTTTTCCGTGTCGGTTTCGGAAGTTTGATATTGTGCAAATTCAAAGCGGTTTTTTAAAATTAAATTTCGTGCCAATTGGTAATTTACGTGAAAACGCAATTGTTTTTTTTCGGTCGGGACAATAGGTACAACACCGGTATAGTCGAACGAAGAATTTTGATATTTTTGTTCCTGTTTGTAGCGTACGTATATGTTGACGTAACGATTAACGGAATAGTCGGCTTCGGTAAAAAAATCGACCCCTTGTGAAGGAGCGTAGGTTCTGAATTTCATCCACGGAAATTGGTATGTATCGAAATAGGCGGATACGGTAAGTTTGCGTACCGGGTGCATTTCCGCACCGAAATACATGCCGTTTTCGTTTGTTGTTTTGGATTGTTCGCCGAACCCCGCCGCATAATATGCCTGATAATCTTTTGTGTAATGACGTTGCAAAAGAGCCAGTGAAAATTGCGGTGCCAATCTCATTTGAACAGAGTTTAAAAGAGCATATCCGCCGGTACGGCTGATTGCTTCTTCACCGAAAAAATACAAATTTTTATAATTCAGCTGATAATCAATGCTTGCATTCAGCCCTTTATCTCCCTGAAAATCAAATTGATTGTAGGGTTTTAGATTCTTATTCAGCTCAGTTCCGAAAAAATATTGAATATAGGATGCCCCGAGACGAAAAAATTTATGTCGCCAAGTTGCATTTCCGCCGTAAATAAATTCCGATACCGAATGTTTATCCTGCAATTCGCCGATATTTCGGTGCATTCCGGTTATTTGAAACGAAGTAACACTCTGTGCTTCATTGGTTAATGTGTCGGTAAGGTCAATGTTTCCGTCAATAAATTTGTAAGAAGCAAAGCCCGTTAAACTGACTTCCCCGAGTTTTATTGTCGCTCCGGCACCGCGCATAAATTTGTTTTCGTCGGTGGACGAATATTTGCGAAGTCCGTCGTATTTTTTCCGAATTGACATCACGTAGGACGATTTGCTTTGCGAAAGTCCCGTCCAGGCAATAAGTCCCTGCCCGAAACGCACCTGATAATCGCCGAGTGTAACGACCTTAAAAAGTCCGATATTTTTTGCCTCAAGGTGTGCAGAATAAAAGTCGAAACCTTGTTTTTCGTAATCTCTGAAAAATGCTTCGCCGGGGTCTTTTTCCGCCGTAAATCCGAATTTTATTTTTTGTTTGTATTGAAATTGGTAACGTGTGTAATATTTCATACGGTTTCCTCGGTAGCGTTTGTCAATATCAACCGAATCGGTATAACCCTTTTGTTGTTGCAACAGAAATTGTGTTCGCAGAAAAAGATTGCTTCTTCCGTAGTTAATAACTTCTTTTAAATCGGGTATCGATTTTTCGCTTTTCGGAGCAACGGTAACAAAAGGCAAGATGTGTTTTATATCTTCGTCGGAAAAACTTTCCAACAGTTGCAATTCATAGATGCTTTGCATTTCGCCGGCGGTTCGTTGGTATTCTAAAATATCTTCGATTTGAAAATCGTTCAGAAATTGAATTTTTTCTAAATCTTCGCGTGTTGCGGTGTTCAGATTTAAAGGGTTTTGGGCATAATAATAAAGGTCTTCGTAAAGTTGGGTATAATCCAATTCTTCGTCACTCGATTCGGCAATTTCTTCAATCAAATTGTCAATTGCCTCTTTATCAATAATTTGCGAATACGAATTTGTGAAAATAAACAGTAATACAAAAGAAATTAAAAGATGTTTTGCCTTCATTAAAATGAAATTTGAAATATTATTCGGTAAAAGTAATAATTTATAATAAACAATGAATAATTGATAATTGAAAATGGCCAATTGGTAATCGGTAATCAATAATCGATAATCAATAATCGATAATAAGTATTTTACAGCAGACGGTTGCAGTTTTTTTATTGAAACATTTCGTTAAAACCGTTGCCGAGTTTGTAGTTTTTTGTCCAAATTTTAATTTCGTCGCTTGTGTAGGGAATAATATGTTCGCTGTTCAGTTTTTTTATAATTTTAACTTCAAAAGCACCGATTTTTCCGTCAAGCAAAAAGCCGAGAACAAGTAATTGTCCGATACCGAGTTTTAAATCGTCGGGCAAAGATTTTATTTTTTCGAAATAATTTTCGGAAAGTTTGTGCTCTTTTTTTATCGGAATTTCAAAAGTTTTTAAAAAATGCTTTGCAAAAATTAAATCGGACGGATAAAAACTTTTTTTGGTAAGAGCAATATATTCAAAGGTATCGTAAAGAAGGTTTTTAAAAGTTTCGTTATTTTTATATTTCTTTTTAAAATGTTCGGCTGTTTTGTAAATCATTTTTGATGCTTTCATACGCATATCGGTTTTTCGAATAATTTGTGCCGAAGCGTAAGCATTCCAGAAAGCATAAATCGGAATTCCCGCCATATCAACGACTTCTCTTATCGCCAATCGCCCGATAACGCGTTTAATTATTATTTTGAAAACAAAATTGGACAAAAATGCTTTTACCAAATACATTAAGCGAACGAGCAATAAACCGGTTTTTGAAAAATTTTGATACGGATTAATGCCGACTTCGGTATATTTTTTCCGGTCTTTACTCAAAGCGATATTGACAAGTTCTTTTGTCTCGGTTTCTTTTTTCTCAGGATTAAAACCGTATAGTACGGCAATTTTTCCGGTTGATTTAATGTCGCCTTTCATTAAAAAGAAAATTTCAACGCCTACAAGAAAAAATCCGTAGAACAATCCGAAAACCGAAAATTCGATTTTATAATTTATCAGCGGTATAACATATTCGGAATTTGCAAATTGTTCCGGAAAAATGTATTGGGGAATATACAAAAAAAGTACGCCGAGTGTTCCGTATAATGCGGCAAATGAAAGAGTTCTAATCTTTATTTTTTTGATTATTTCTTCGGGATTGCCGTCGAAAGGTTTAAATTTTTTATGGTAATGTACGGTTTTTTTTCTGAAAAAATTCTCGGCGATTTTGTCCGTAATATCACTGATATTTATGTCGGGTTTTAACATAATGCAGGCAAAAATAATTGAAATTAAAGAAAAATCCTATTCAAAAATTTCATTTTCATAAAAAAATTCTTTTCTGAAATTAATTAAGCTTAATTCGTTTTCGGCTCTGGTAAATGCCGTATATAACCATCGTAAAAATTCTCTGTTTATCATTTCTTCGGTAATCCAACCTTGGTCGATAAAAACTTTTTTCCATTGCCCGCCTTGGGCTTTGTGGCAGGTTATCGCATAAGCAAATTTAATTTGCAGGGCATTAAAATAAGGATTTTCTTTGATTTTTTTAAAACGATTTCGTTTGTTTTTTATATCAATATAATCTTCTTCGATTTTTCTGTATAATTTTTTATTTTCTTCATAAGATAAAGATGCCGTATCGGAAGACAAGGTGTCGAGCAAAACTTTTGCCTGAATTTCAACATTTTTATAATCGAAAAATTTTAACGTAACATCGGCAAAGCGGTAGCCGTATCGCTCGGTGTAGTTTGAAATATTTATAATTTCAGCCGTATCGCCGTTGGCTATAAAATCAATTTCGTCGTACGTTTCCGCCCAAAAATAGTTGTTTTTTACAATCATAATTAAATCGCCGTTGCTTATTTCGTCTTCTTTAAAATGCACCATTGCTCTTATTCCTTGGTTGTATCTGTTTGCCCTTTTGTTTGAGCGGCAAATTATAACGGTTTCTTTTTCGGAATATTTGCTGTAAGCATCTGAAATAGCTTCAATTAAATCGGTTCCGTTCAATTTTTTCGTATCGGTAAATCCGGAAAGTCTTATTTTCGGAAATCCTTTAAATTCAACTTTTGTGCTGTACAGCATACTTTGTTCAATAATTTTACGTATTTTGGTGGCATTAAATAAGATTCCCGATTGTTGTTCTTGCCGTACAACTTCTTTTAATTCATATTCAATAATATCATAAGCATAAGATTTTAATATTTTTTTATCCAAAGCCGGGCTTACGTCCAATTTTACGGGAGGCAGTTGAGCGGTATCTCCGGTTAAAATTAATTTGCATGAAAAACCGGAATAAACGTATTCAATTAAATCGTCCAATAATCTGCCGGAACCGAAATTTGAATTTTCGGAAGTTCGATTTGCAATCATTGATGCTTCGTCAACAATAAAAACAGTATTTTTATGTAGATTGGTATCTAAAATAAATTTTCCGAAACCGTCGGATGAGGATTGTTGTCGGTAAATTTTTTTATGAACGGTAAATGCTTCTTTTTCGGCATATTTGCTCAAAACTTTTGCGGCTCTGCCGGTAGGGGCGGTGAGAACGGTTTTAATTTTATTTTTTTTAAGTGCTTTTACCAGAGCGGCAATAATGCTTGTTTTCCCGGTTCCGGCATAGCCCTTTAAGAGAAAAATTTCGTCGGGCTTACTGCCGGGACTTATAAAATTTGTCAGTTCTCGAATGAGGTTTTTTTGACTCTCAAGCGGCTTAAAATCTAATTCGTTTACAATTTCTTTATATAAAAAATCGTTCAGCATATAATGAGTAAATTTAGGATGTGAAATTAAATTAAATTACCGGAAAGTTTAAACCGGATGATATATTTTTGAAAATAATAGCTAAAAAAATTATTAAAAAAGATATTTTTTTTAAATTTGCATGCGAACAAAAAATCTTAAATAATGACTTTATTTATAATAATCTTGATTATTGCAACCGCAGGAGTTGCTTTTGTAACGTTTCACGAAAGTTTGTCGAAGAATAAATTAATAAAATACGGTTCGTATATCGTATATTTTATTCTGATTGAGATAATTTTATTCGCCGTAACGGACAGTATTGAAATTCCGTTGATTGTTTTAGGTGTCGGGATTGGTATTGTTGTTTTGATTTTGCTTATTCTCGGAAGTTTTTTAGCTTCTGCAAGCAATAAGATTGTTAAATATCTTTTAAGTATCGTTTTTGTCGGGCTTGTTATTTTCCTCGGTTATATGTTATACCAAAGTATTATGACCCCGATTCGATTTAATGTTGAAAAGCAAAAAAGATATCAGGCAGCAGTAAATGAACTGAAACGAATACGAACGGCTCAAATTGTCTTTAAAAATGAGAACGGAAAATATACGAAATATCTTGATTCGCTGAAATCGTTTATTCAAACAGATTCTCTTACGGTTATCCGAAAAGAAGGCAGTGTTCCGGATTCTATTTACTTACAACAAGGAAACAATCTAAAGAAAGCGGAAAAAGTAGCTATTAAAATGGGAATTATTGTAAGAGATACCATTAGGGTTGCAATTGCCGATACTTTATATAAAGATTATGATTTTAACAGATTCGGAATAGTTCCTTATACCGACGGATATAAATTTGAAATGGATACTGCTACCGTTGATGCCGGCGGAATGAAAATTAATGTTTTTGAAGCAAAGGTATCAAATGATGTTCTTCTTAACGGACTAAACAGGCAGTTAATCCTTAATTTAAATGATGATGCAATTAAAAATGATCGTTATCCCGGATTAAAGGTCGGTTCTTTGAAAGAAAATAATAATAATGAAGGAAATTGGGATAAAGAATATGATATAAAGAAATAATTACTGTCTTTTTTAACAAGATAAATAATCCGTAAGATTTTTATTATAAATAACTTACGGATTATTTTTTTTATTACCTTTTAACTTGTTCTTATTCGGAATTATAATTTAATTTATTTTTTCTTACGAATTATTTATATATTTGTAGTGCTTTAAAATAAAAGGCAATTTTGTCGGGTTAAAAAATTGTACGTTAAAATGAAAAATTTCTTTGTATTTAATGAAGGGTTCTCAAAAAGTAAGACAGCATCTTATATCTTATCATTACAACTGAGTAACAGCGGATATTCTTATACCATAGTTGACCCGACAAGCGGGAAATATTCTGCATTAAATCATCATAATTTTGATAAAAAACTTTCGGATAAATCGCTTGTTGAAAAAGTTGAATCAATGCTGAAAGAAGATTTATTTTTAAACAAGAATTACAGAAATGTTTTTTTCTCGGTTACGGAAAGTAAATCAACTTTAGTCCCGAAAGAATTGTTTGATCGCAAGCAAATAAAAAAATATTTTACCTTTAATCAACCGCTTGACGAATATGAGGAACTGCATTTTAATTTTATAAAAAAAGCGGATGCGTATAATATTTTTGCAATACCTTCGGATATTACCACTTTAATGATAAATAAATTTCCCGAAATTATTTTTGTCCATCATAATAATGTTTTTGTAAATGATATTATTACAAGAGCCGAAAATCTTAAATTCAAATTGCCTTACATTCAAATCAATGTAAGTACAGATTCTTTTGATATAGGAATATACAAAGATGATAAATTTCAGATGATAAATACTTATCATTATGATAATGAAAATGATTTTATTTATTATGTATTAAATACGGTTAATCAATATGATATAAAATTGAATAAAGCGTATATTAATTTTTCCGGATTTCTGGAAAAAGATACCGAGTTTTATTATTTTATACATCAATATTTACCTAAAATTAATTTTTTAAAGTTAACAACGGGGCTTGTATTTAATTTTAAAGATGTGGAAGAACATCTTTTTTATAATTTGCTGAATTTGCATAATGAGGATTATTAGAGGAAAGTATAAAGGCAGAAAAATTATCCCGCCGAAAGGATTTAAAGCTCGCCCGACTACCGATTTTGCCAAAGAAGCCCTGTTTAATATTCTGCAAAATAATTATGAGATAACAGGCACCGAAGTTTTGGATTTGTTTGCCGGAACCGGAAGTATTTCTTACGAATTTTTATCCGAAGGATGCAAAAGCGTAACTTCCGTAGAACTTAACAGAAAATATGCCGAACATATAAAAACCACGGCAAATAATTTATTTCCCGGGCAATTAAATAGTATTTGCACGGATGTTTTCGACTTTTGTAAAAAACAAAATCTGAATTACGACATTATTTTTGCCGACCCGCCTTTTACAGACGATAAAATCTCCGAAATTCCCGATATTATTTTTAAAAACCCTAATATAAAGAGCGGTATGTTGTTTATTTTAGAACATCCGAAGAAATTCGATTTTTCGCAATACCCTAATTTTATTGAGCACAGGAAATACGGAAATGTAAATTTCAGTTTTTTTGAAAAAAAATAATATTTTTTTTTTGAAATAAAAAAAACGGTATATATTTGCACTCGCTTTCAGCGAAAAGGTCCGGTAGTTCAGTTTGGTTAGAATACATGCCAGTCAAGCATGGGGTCGCGG
>CAZCPV010000128.1:0-9126 GCA_964500765.1 uncultured Draconibacterium sp. | reverse complement strand
GTATATGTGCAATAATACGAAAATTATGCCGAATAAAAAAACGCTTCCGAAAATACGAAAGCGTTTTAAGTTTCTTTCTGTCTGCATTTTACAAATCAATATAGAATGCCAGACTGAATGCGACATTTTTGTGTTTCAAGGTTAAATCGCCGATTGTTGAATTTACGTTATCATTTTTATTATTCAGCCAACCGTCAATAATACCGTTATTGTATTGAACGGTAAGCGATAAATGCAAATTATCTTCAATATCATACACGGCACCGGCACCTGCCGTTAAATAAAAATCAATAAAATTCAGAACCGAAGTCGGTTTATATTCCGATGAATATAAAGCGGGGTTTGAATTATCAATAAGAACTCTTGAGGATTTTAATTTTATTCCCGTTCCTACGCCGAAATTAATTAACGCCTTTATATCTTGTGCTACGTCAAATTGTCCGTTGAAGTTTAAAGGAATTTGAAGGAATTGCACTTTAAAGTTTTCGGTTCGATTAACAGGTACGGGGTTTGTACTTTCATTGGTTTGGTTTAAGCCGAATTTTTGCCAAGTAAAAATACCGGAAACATCGACATTAAAGTTATCGGAAAATTTATATCTTACGGAAGGACCGAAGCCGATACCGAGTTTTGTTCCCGAAGATGCGTATGAATACAAAGAATCGCCGTCTGTATTTGATGTCCAATTCAAAGTCGGGATGGCTCTTAATCCGAAAGATAATCCTTTTTGAGCATACAATCCGGTTAAAGTAAAAACCGAAATAACAATTAATACTAAAATCTTTTTCATAATTTATTTAAATTTAGAGTTAATATTTTTTTAAGAATACAAATATACGTTTTTATTTTATTCCGTTTATAAGTTCATTCATTTTTTGAATTTCTTCTTTTTTTGCCGTAACTTTTTCCGTTAAAGTTTCTATTGTTTTTTTATTGGTCTCGATTTGAGCGGTTTTTTGTTCGTTTTCTTTTTTTAAATCTTCAATTGTTTGTTTATTTTTTTCGATATCGGAAGCTAAATCTTCATTTTCTTTAACCGTATTTCTTTGTTCTTTTTTAATTTTAGCCAATTCTGAATTCAAGTCGGATAAATTATCGTTATAATAGGTTCTTAAAAATTCTACGGAGAAATCTTTTATTATTGATAAGAGCGAAGAGTATTCACTCGGATTATCCGTTTTGTTCAAATAAATATCGTAACCGAATTTAACAAACACGTTCATTTTTGTCGTATGGTTTTCTTTATCTTTTTCAAATCGTGTGTAAAAATCCATCGTACGAGAAGTTACGGCGGGAAAAACGGCTTCTTCGGCTTTTAAATCGTCGCCGTGATCGTTTTTCAATTTTAAATCGTATTTCTTTTTAAGATATGATTTCCACGCTTTTTTTGCTTCGCTTGCACCGGGTTCAAAAGTTACCGTAATGCAGGGTCTTGCTTTATCGTCGTTAACGGCTGTTCCGTCCGTAATGTTAAATATTTGCGATTTTCCTATAAAAGAAAAGGCATAAACAAATACTGAAAGTAAAATAATTTTTTTCATAATCTTTTTATTTAATTAATAAATTTCAGGATAAAAGTATAAATATTTTTGATATTATTTTTATTTTTTATTGTTTTTTACTGTTTGCTTTAATAATAATATGCTTATAATAATTAAAAAAATTGCAAAAATACCGATAGATATCCAAAGATATTTTACAGGAAATTTCCAAATTGTATTGATTTTTGTTTCCGCATTTTCGTTTCTTTTTATGTTATAAATGTAAGTTTCGGGCAATATTTTCGGGATGGTATCTCTGAAATAGGGCAAATCATAATTCGGAAAACCGGCATCTTTATTTCCGAATAAAAGATGATATCTCGTATCCGGAAGCAACCATGCAATCATGTAATTCTTTAATTGATAAGCATTTACTTTATATATTTTTAACGGTTGGTTATCTTTATTATCAATAGTAAATATAATTTTTTTTGCTTTATAATCGGCTAAATTTATACGATTGCTTTTTAATGAACCGAACCAAAAATCTTTTTTCATTTGGTCGTAAAATTCTTCTCCGGGTATAAGTTCGTCTATGGTATCATCTTTTGTCATTTGGACTTTTCTCAGATAAAATTCCGGTCCTTGAATACCGAATGTAAACATATCTATAAATTGTGCTTCATTAAATTCTACCGTTATAATACTTTTATCAAGTGTATCTTTTTGTGTAATTTCAGGTTTCGGCAATTGTGTGTATTCTGCTCTTATATCTGCCAAATCGTGGTAATAAACTTTTGCAACTTCAATATTTTTTTCGTCATAATCATGAAAAAGGATTTTATAATATTTAAAATCGCTTGCCGGCAAGTTCATAACTTTTATTTCTGTTGTATCTGCATTGGTTATATCCGGAACCGTAGGATAATTATTTTTTAAAATATACCATTTTTCATAATCGGAACTTCCGAGAATTTTAATAAAAACCGGATTATTTGTATTTACTACTTTAAAAATTAAATTGGAAATTTCAATATTTTCGGTATTTTCAATAATAACTTCGGTAAAATGTTTAAATTTTCGATATTTATTTTTTAATATTTTAAGCTCTGTTCGTTTTCCTTTATCGTAAATTACTTTTTTTTGATTAAGAATATATTGTATTTCATTATTTTTATTATCATACAATCGAATATCCGGAAATGCGTGATGCAAATGAGAAGTAACATCAGAATTCAGAAATATCTTATAATATCCCGCATCTTGAACACTTCCGAGTTTTGCCTGCCAACCGAAAGTTTGAGAAAAACCGTTTATTTTAAATATAAATACAGATATGAATAATAAGAAATATTTAATGTATTTCATCTTCTTATGTTTAACTGTTCGCATAAATTTAATCTTTTTAAGCTAATTTTTCAAATATTCTTTGTCTTACAAATGCCGTAAATAAAACAATAAAACCTAAAATAGTAAATGTAACAATTTGCTGTCCGGTTGTTAACTCCGAAAAATCAAATATAAATGATTTTATAATAACCGCAAGCAGAATAAACATTCCTATTCTGATTAATTCGCCGTCTTTAAACAATAATGCCGAAAAAGAGATTATAAAAGCGGAAATCATCCAAAATAGAGAGTAGTAATAATAATGTGTTTCTGATAATATTGTGCTGACAGGAATCCCCGAACCAAACGATTTAATGACAAAAAAATGGTCTAATTCCGTAGTTAATACGGCAATTATTGAAAATGTAAGAAACCATTCGGCAATTTTTTTCACCCTTCTGTTCAATTCTTTAACATTGATATAAGAAAAAAAGAATATAAACAAAACAGCTCCCGTCATAAAAACATGTCCGGTAAAAGTTTGCATTGAAACGGACGGATTTGAAAGTAAATGGTCTCTGACCGTAATAATTTCATACAAATAATAGCTGAAAAATAGGATAATTACGGCTATTCCCGTAAAACCGGCAATAATTTTCAATAATCGGTTTTTTATAATGCTGATAATTATTAATGAAATCAGTATAAAAGTAAAATTATATATTCCGAGATAAATATTTATTAGATTTTCATTTCTTACTGTTACCGTAATTCGATATAAAATCTCAGTATATAAAGAAATATATAATGCTCCGACGGAAACAATTGAAATAAACACCCTCAACCAACTCATCTTTAATGGCTTAACCAAATATACATCTTTGCTTTTTTTCGAGATAATAACATTAAGTCCCAATCCGATACTCGTCATTAAGCCGGAAACAAAACTTTTATTAACCAAGAGTTTTTTGTGCGGAGCATTAAAAGATATTGCAAAAAAATTATCCGTAACATCAAATACAAAACTCGCTATTAAGCCCAAAATCAAAAGTGAAGAAATAAATTTCAACATTTTAATATCCAATTTTACCGAAACCCACATTAATAATACAGTTTCAACAGCCCATATCATGGTTATTGATTTTCCCACCAATTCTACCGGAGGTACCAATGTTAAAAAAAGCAAACTTATTATTCCGAAAAAATGCACTAAATAGGCATCATTTGATTTTTTTATTAAAATAATAATAATCAAAAACAGCATATTATACACAGCAGTAAGCACAGTAAAAATTCCCTTATAATCAGGATTCAATACTCTAAGCATATACATCCCGAGAGAATAAAAAATTAAATTTATGACAACAATCATCATAAGCTCAATAAGTCTGTAATCACTGACATGCTTAATATGATATGCTACGGCAAGAATTATTAATACAAAATAAATGATATTCAACAGTATAAAATCGGTTTGAATAAAATCAAATTTGTTAATTTGAAAGGCATGTCTTACAATCAACAGCATATAAATTCCCGTAAAAAGAGAAGGTACCAATCGTATCAGAAGATTCTTAAATCTTAAAGAAATAAATATTGAACCGACATTTAACAATAGCAGATACAATAACAAGATACTTGTATTCTCGGGATAAATTCCGGTAAACAAAGGAGCCGAAAAACCTGCGGTAACAGCTAAAAATAATAACTCAAAACGATTATAAAACAATGAAAGAACAACAGAGAACAAAGTTAAACCCAAATAAACCGCAAAAACTTGTATATCCGAAAATATTCCGTAAGTATAATAAGAAACCGTAAACGAAACAAACAAAATACCGATAGCTCCGCCCATTATAATAGAGCTGAATGTTTTGTATTTTTTCGAAATTAAATGTGCCGAAAATATCAAACCGGCAACAATTAACAAAATAATAAAAAATCGTCCGGCAATATTTATATAAGCCGAATTTACGGAATGTTTTATAAAAAAACCTATGCCTAAAATTAATATTGCCGTTCCTACATAACTCAAAAAATATTTTCTCAAATATTTTACGACAGCCCCTTCTTTTAAAGCTAAATAAGTTTTTTTAAGCTTTAAAAATTTTTTAATTCTTTTATACCCTCTGTTTATAATTTTTACCGGTAAAATGGAAGATTCTTCTTCTGTTTTTTCTGAATGTTCTTTATTATGCAAAAAATAGCTTATAATACTTTCCTGTGTTTTTTTCTGAAGTTTTTGCTCTTCTTCCAGTTGTTTCAAATCTTTCTTTTTTCGGCTTAAACCCATAAAAAAACCGAAACTGAAAACCAACAGAAACAGAATAATGATAATTAATATGACAATTACTACTACAAAAGACATAAATAAAAGTTTATTTTTACTTTCTTTTCATAAAGAAATCACTGATTTTTTTAATTGTAAATCCGTCTTTCTCTACACCTAATATATATCCGAAAGGTTTTAAAGAATCAATATTATCGCAGATTATCTTTAAAACGGCTATAAACGGAACAACAATAATCATTCCCGGAATACCCCATATTGTTGCACCGATTATAATACTCAATATAGTAACAAACGGGTTTAAATGAACTTTACCTCCGACAATACTCGGAGTAATAATGTTATGATCAATTAATGAAATCGTAATATAATACAGTGTCACAGCCAATGCAGTATATGGGTCGTCTTGTGCCACAAGCGTAAAAGTTAAAGGTACAATACCGCTTACAATAGTTCCGAAATACGGTATAAACGAAAAACTTGCCGTTATAAGTCCTAAAACCAAAGCATATTTAACACCGATAATACTTAATGCTATTGAATGAGAAACAGCCAAAATCATAACAACAATTGTTACGCCCGTAACATATTTTATAGTAACTTTAGAAATTTGCTTAATAAGCGTTTCCGCCAATTCGGCATGTCTCCTCTCGGCTAATTTATGAATAAACTTCTCCGCTCTGTTTCTGAAAAAAAGCATAAAAAAAGTAAAAACCGGTATAAAAAGAAGTGCCTCTACCGCACCGGCAGCTTTTAACACAATACTCTTAACCTCACCGTCTAAGCTCAAAAAACCCTCCGCTTTATCTTTAATCCAAATGTTTTGAGCTTCCGCAGAAACATGTAATTTATCGGTAATAAATTTTTGAATAGCCGCAAAATTTTCACTTGCATGTTGCCTAATTGTACTGTCTTCGGCAAGTCGTTGAATTTGTCCGAATAAAAGACTGATTGCACCGGTTGCAACAGCCAAAAGTAATAAAACCGAAATTAAAACCGCTATGGCTCTCGGAAACTTCGCTTTATATTCTAAAAACGATGCCACAGGATATAATAAATATGAAAATAATACGGAAATTGCCAAAGGATATAACAATTGTTTTGCTTGTATCAATGAATAAATTACCAATACAATAAAAAATAAAATAATCGTTAATCTTAAAATAGCCGGATATTGTCTTAATTTATTCATAACATTTAAAATCTCAAAATTAAATAATTAATTTTTAACTTCTGATTTAATTTTACCGTCAAACAAAACAGTCTCTAACAAATCACCTTTTTTCGCATCTTTTACGGATTTCAGAAGTTTACCGTTTTTTAATGTGTAAGAAAATCCGGATTTCAATACATGTCTCGGATCCGACAAACTATTTGTTTGTTCCGACATCGCCAACCGATGCTTTTCTTTCTCAAAAAAAGAATTTACGGAATTTCTTATTCTTAAATTATATAACTCCGCTGTTCGTATTTTATTATTTAATACGTAATGAACTGAATTTAAAAGTTTTTCAGGATATTTTTGAAGTAAAAAATCATATTTGTTTAAATTTTGTTTTATTGTATTTACGAAATTTGATTGAATTAAGTTAATATCATTTCTTTTCTCGGAAATAATCTTATTAATTACAAATTTAAACTTATTACTTATTTCTGACAATTTAAAATTATTATCAGAAATTACGTCTTCAACTAAATTATTAAAATTGTTCGTTAAAAAATCTAAATGAGAATAAAATTCAGAATTTTTTTCAACTAAAAATTCAGCAACAGCTGTCGGTGTATTTAAGGAAGTATGTGCCGTTAAATCAGAAATTGACTTATCTCTTTCATGACCTATTCCGGTTAATACAGGCAAAGGAAATTGAGCTATATTAACCGCAATTTTATAGGAATCGAACCATGCTAAATCAGATTTTGAACCGCCGCCGCGAATAATCACGACAACATCAAAATCTTCTTCTTTTTCAAAAATTTTTTCTAAAGCTTCTACAACAGAATCTTCAGTCTCCTCACCCTGCATTGCTGCACCGAATAATTTTACATCAAACTTAAAGGGGCTTATTTGTAACTGATTTTGAAAATCTCCGAATCCGGCAGCAGTTTCCGAAGAAATTACGGCTATTCTTTGAAGTACCGACGGAAGATTAAGTTCTTTATTCATATCCGTCACACCCTCTTCGTCCAATCGTTTAATAATCATCAAACGTTTCCTTTCAATTTCTCCGATTGTATAGGTTGGATCAATATCAATTATATTCAAACTAAAACCGTAAACTTCATGAAAAACAACTTGAACAACAATTAATACTTTTAATCCCGATTCAAGTCTTCGACCCGTACTGCTTTCAAAATATGATTTCAACATTCCGAATGTTCTTGCCCAAATTGTTGCTTTGGCTTTTGCCAGTACTTTATCATCATCGGTTTTTTCGATAAGTTCAATATAAGCATGTCCTCTGTTTTCTCTTAATTCATTTATTTCTGCAGTTATACGAATATTCTCAAAAAAATTATTTTCAATTTTTTCCTTAATTTTTAAATTCAATTCCGATAACGAAATATAGTCTTTCACACTTAAAAAATTACTGTTTACAAAACAAAAATAAATAAATTTGATTGAAAAACGAATTTAGATTTCTTATACAAAAATGTATTTTAAATTTTTACAACAAAAAAATTCCGAAAAAACAATCCTTTCAAAAGCATATTACGCCAAATTAAAGATACGCTTAAAAAACTGAAAAATAAGTCAAATAAATATGCTGAAAATCTTTGATTTATAAAATTAAAGGTTAATTTTGCGGCTCAAAAATACCTATATATATTGTCTAACTTATTAATTTTAAATTAAAATGAGCGAAAAAACAAAAGAAAACGAAGAAAAAAAATCAGTAAACACAACTGAAAAAGAAGCTGTTTCTGAAGTAAAAACCGAAGAAACTAAAGTTGAAGAACAAGCTGAAAAAACTGTTACCGAAGAAGCTAAAGTCGAAAAAACAGAAGAAGCTGCAACCGAAGAAAAAACCGAAACGCTTGAAGAAGTTAAACCCGAGGAAATCCAAAATGCTTCAACCTTAGATTTTGATTGGGATTCTGCCGCTGACGAAGCTGACGAATACTCTAAAGACAAAAGAAACGAATTAAAAGACACCTACTCTAAAACATTGTCAACCATTTCCGAAAAAGAAGTTCTGGACGGAACCGTAATAGGAATGACAGATAAAGACATTGTCGTAAATATCGGTTATAAATCCGACGGTGTTATAAGTAAAAATGAATTCAGATACAACCCCGACCTAAAGATCGGAGATACAGTTGAAGTTTACATCGAATCACAAGAAGACAAAACAGGACAATTAGTCCTTTCTCATAAAAAAGCAAGAACACTTCGTTCTTGGGAACGTGTTAATTCATCATTAGAAAACGATGAAATAATCAACGGATTTATTAAATGTCGTACCAAAGGCGGTATGATTGTAGATGTATTCGGAATTGAAGCATTCCTGCCCGGCTCTCAAATTGATGTTAAACCAATCCGCGACTACGATGCATTTGTCGGTAAAACAATGGAATTTAAAGTTGTAAAAATCAACAAAGAATTTAAAAATGTTGTTGTTTCTCATAAAGCACTTATCGAAGCCGAACTCGAAGAACAAAAAGCCAAGATTATCGAACAACTCGAAAAAGGTCAAGTTCTTGAAGGTACGGTTAAAAATATCACTTCCTACGGTGTATTTATCGACCTCGGCGGTGTTGACGGCTTAATTCATATTACCGACTTATCTTGGGGCAGAGTAAATCATCCCGAAGAAGTTGTTGAACTCGACCAAAAATTAAATGTCGTAATCTTAGATTTTGACGAAAGTAAAAAACGTATTGCTTTAGGATTGAAACAATTACAAGAACATCCGTGGGATTCTTTAGATCCTGATTTAAAACCGGGTGATACCGTTAAAGGAAAAATTGTTGTTATTGCCGATTACGGTGCATTTATGGAAATTAAACCGGGTGTTGAAGGTTTGA
>CAZCPV010000127.1:0-9204 GCA_964500765.1 uncultured Draconibacterium sp. | reverse complement strand
TAAAAAAATATGCAAACTCTCATGCCTTGATAGTGGGATGACTTACCTTTGTCCCTGTATTATAAAAATAATCCTGCCGGGATTTTGAGAATTAATTACATGTATTGTTGTTTATAATTCCGATTTTAATACAAACTCAAATCCGGCAGGTTTTTTTAAAACCGTATGTATAATTAAAACTAAAAAATCATGGCACAAGAAAACAGAATTTCGTTAAAAATTACGTCGGAAGACAAAACAAAGATTGAAAATGCGATTGATGTAATCGAAAAAACACTTAAGCCCTATTTAATTGCATTAAAACCGGATGAACGACACGGCTTACCGAAAGCAGCTGATAAAACGGTTGCGTTTCTTAACAAAACAAAAGAATTTATGGAAAGCAATCCCGATTTAACACCGAGTTTTATCGATAAAGACGAATACATTATCGACCTGAACGCAACAGAAGAGTTGAACGGATATTATGCGGTATTAAATCAAATTGTTTCGATGCTTAACGATACAATGATGCTTTCGGCAAGCGAGGCATACGTTGCGGCTTTGTCGTATTACGGAAATGCAAAAAATGCCGCTAAATTGAAAATCCCCGGTGCTAAAGAAGTGTATGACGATTTAAGCAAACGATTTAAAGGAAAATCTTAAATGCTGCAATCTGCTAAGTTTATATATTTTGTTGCGAATCTCTTACAGTGTTTATAACCCTGTAGGAGACCGGAATAGAACGAACCGGTAAAATTGAATGCTTTTATTAAATCGTATAATACTGTTGATTTAATAACAGCAGGGCGGTAATTATCTGAAACAAGCAAACGTATTTGTTGTAACTGAGCAATTATTAACCGATTAATAGTCTGATTTGAAGAAATAAAAACCGGCGAACAAAAAACGACAATTTGTCTTATTATCTGACAAAAACGGTTCTAAAAGACAGGATTTCGGTACAAAAAGAACCGAATGCGTGATTAAAATATGAAAATTTGAATAAAAAATACGAAAAAGCAACTGTTTAAAAAACAAAAGCAATTAAAAACACCCGACTTTGAATTTAAAACAGACAGGTTCGTAACTTTAATAATAATCGGCAGTTTATAATTAATAATTCATACAAAAATAAAATAATGTATTACAGTATCAAAGACATTTTAAAATTTCTGCAGAATATGACAGATTTAATTAAATCTGTCATATAAAACAAAAATTATAAAGCGGATGCTGAAAAGCTTATAGAGTAAGCAATAAAATAAAATTTCTGATTATGGCAATTAAAACATTTCATGTAAGTTCATATCGAATTGGTATGGGTTATAAAAATACGGCAACTTGGAACGGAGTAAAAATTTTGATTCAAGGACATTTAGTATGCAACAGTAAAGACAAGTATCGATTTATTATTTACGGTTTACATCCGAAAAGTCAGATACCGGATCCTGTTTATATTCCAGCAAATAAAGTTGGTGCGATATTTATTCCTTTTGCTGAATTACAAAATTATATTGATTTAGTAAGATTTGAAAAACCTGTTTATGTATATATGAATTCAACAAAACCGGATTGGAACAGTTTACGAACAAGTTCTGAGCCGGTAGGAGAACAAGAAGGTATCTAATATTACAGTAGGTATTCAGCAATTTATGCAATTGGCTTTGTGCATATGTCGGAAGTTAAAATTCGAATAAATTTTTTATATTTTGAGAGTCTTGCATTAAAGCAGATGTACATAGCTGATTGCATACAATATTTAATCTTCAGTTTATAAATTTCACGAATAAATTTGAGTATTAATATTTACTCAAAAAAAATATGGTAATCAAAATAATAAAAATGGCAAATTATTAATATGGTAAACGACAATTTTAAATTTATTATGTATTCTTGTGTAATATAATGCTTTATGTAAGAATACATTGTACCGGAATGTAATTCATAATTAAAAAAAACAATTATGAACCGGAAAAAAGATTTGATAAATAAATTAATGAAACAAACAGAAAAATTCACACAAGAAGATTCGGATTTATTATTAAACGGAAGCAAAACCGAAGATATTTAAAAAAAATGCAAAAAAATATATTGATTGTATAAAATCCGACAACCCGAACAAATCGGTATATAAAGTAATTTAAAAGCGGCAGCCGAAAAGCTTGAACAGAGTAGGCGGGAAATTAAAACATAAAGTTATGAGTAAAAAACAAACAACTAAAAGCCCTAATTGGCCGAGTAAAAAGGAAGGAAAAGAATCCGGAAAAAGCAGAGACAACAATCCGCCTAAAAAAACAACTAAAAAGAAGTAACAGACGGAAAAATTTTTAAAGAAAAGTGAAATCTTTAAAAATACTTAGAGTGAACCGGTGAGTATTTTTTGTGAACAAACAATAATAAACAAGTTTAATTTTGTAAATTAAATAAATCACCTGTTCACTGTTAATGTGTTATGAGCAACGATACTAATTTGAAAAAAATATTAAAAATTAAATTTCTCAACATGACAATTAAAGAATTAAATAATTTTATAACGGAAAATAACATTTTACCGGGTGATGTAATTGTTGTAAACAAAAGTATTATCCCAATTGACCACTATTTAGTTTATATGGGAAAAGACACGAATAACAGCAATTGGTTTATGGCAAATTTAAAATCAAAAGGCGGTGTAAGTTGGTTATCGGAACAAGAAGTATCTTCAAAAAGTAACGGAATGCACCCCGATCGTATTCGAAGATTTAAAAAAAATAAAATTGAGCGTAAAGAAGCATTAGAACGAGCAAAAAGCAATTTAGGAGAATCTTATGACCTGATAACTAATAATTGTGAACATTTTGCCAATGAAGTGCAGTTCAATAAAAAAAGCAACAGGCAAGTAACTGTTTTTAAAATTGCTGCTGCTGTCTTACTTGCTTTGGGTATTGGAAACATTTTAAAAAATGAATAAAAATTATTAATAAATTTAGAAAGTATAAATATGAAAAATGAATATTACGCATTAATAACTGTTGAACTTTCAAGTAAAGATGAAGACAGACGCAATTGCTTTAACAAATTGCTTGAACAATGGTATTATGTTAAAATAAGAGATATCAGTACAACATGGCAAGTTAAAATTAAAGCCAATAGTCAAGCTGCTGCATACAGAGCAATAGAGCATAATTTGCTTTCTGCAAAAGAAAGATGTGAACTTTCAGTTCTTAATTATTCTTGTCAGTTATCAAAGGAAAAAGTAATAACTAAATCTTTATAAATATGGGAAATTATTCAGAACAAAAAATACAACAAGTCTGGGAGAGAGGTATCAAAGTTAACGGTTATGATGAAAATTTATACAGAAAAGATATATGTGGAGCATGGATAAAAAAAGAAGAATACGGAAACAGGGAAAGTGCTTACGGATGGGAAATTGATCATTTCAAACCAAAGTCATTAGGTGGTACTGATGATTTACTTAACCTAATTCCTTTGCAGTGGGAAAATAACAGAACGAAAGGTGATGATTATCCGGAATTTAATTCTTCAATAACTGCCGAAGGAGAAAAAAATATTAAAAAAGAGTTATCTTGGAAAATAGAATAACAATTTTAAGTAAAGAATATTAGTGTTAGGATAATGTCAATTATTTATCTGTATAATTAAAATAAAAAAATTTATGTTTTTAAAAATCATAGAGGTTATTAAATCTTATGCTGAATCAAAAGGGATACCTATTAATTTCTTTAATGATATTATTCTCATAATATTAATTATTGGGATTACTCTTTCAATATTCAATTATATTTGGAGGTTTATTAAATGGTTTTATACTTGGAAAAATCAACGTAAACTTAATAAAAATTTAACCCCTTATTTCTCTGAAAATGATGTTCAGAAAGCAACCAAAAATTATATAAAAACCAAATATCAAAATATTGCACCATCTGAAGATGAGGAGCCGGGAATGCAATATATTGCATCAGCAAAAGAAAAACTTATTCCCTTATTTATAAAAAAAGTATTTAAACAAAACTTAGATGTTAATAAATATTATTTGTTATTAGCTGATACAGGTATGGGCAAAACAACATTTATGATAAACCTTTTTCTTAAATATAAAAATCAGATTAAGTGGCCATGGTCAATTAAATATAATATTGTACTTTTTCCTTTAGGTGCTCCTGATATTATTGAAAAAATAAAGTCTATAAAAAAGAAAAATCTTACAATTTTATTATTAGATGCTTTTGATGAAGATGTTTTAGCTACCGAAGATTATAAAAATAGAATTTCAACAATTTTATATAATACCAGTGATTTTAGCGAGATAATTATTACATGCAGAACGCAATTTTTTCCGACAAAAGAAGAAGAACCAAAAGAATCCGGTTATATGACATATGGGGATGCTGATAGTCAAAAAAAAATTCAAAAGTTATATATTTCGGCTTTTAGTGAAAAAGATATAAAAAAATATTTAAAAAAGAAATATAATATATTAAATCCTTTTAAAACCAAAAAATATTTTAAAGCCAAAAGATTAGTAAAAAAGAGTCCGAATTTAATGATGCGTCCGATGCTTCTTGCACACATAGATGATTTAATATTGAACCATAAAAATTATAAGTTTACTTATCAAATATATGAAACTCTTATAGAGAAATGGATTGAACGAGAAGCTTCAAAACCGGGTATCAGACAGAAATATGGAAGCAAAAAAAAATATAGAGAACTTTTATATGATTTTTCAATGAACTTATCTGTAAACTTATTTGACAACAGAGATAAACGCGGGGCTTATTGTATTACAAAAAATGAAATAGAAGATAATAACTTTTTTACTAAATCAGGACCTAATAATTCAATTTTATCTGATATTGAGATAAAAAGTAAATCTTTATTAAACCGGAATGCAAAAGGAGAATATAAATTTTCGCATAAATCAATATTAGAATATTTTCTTGCTGTAAATGCATATCATAATTCTGAATTTCACAATCGTTTCAAATTTGCAGGAATGGATGCAGCAAAAAAGTTTTTTAAAGAAAAATGTTTTAATGAATATCTGTTTCCCCGGATAAAAAATATTAGCGGAGAGTTTCATATCGGTAGTTCTAAGAATCGTCCTTTAACTTCGTTTACAATTGATAATTTTAGTAATATTAGATTTTTAAAAATACATGAAATTAAAGATTTAAACTTATCTTTTTTAAATTGTTTTGAAAAGATTAATATAATAATTATTTATGATTATTCTAAATATCCAATTCTGTATTTTTTGTATTCTGTGTTTTTTACAATTAATTATCAATTAATTAAAGAGCAGAAAAAATATTCTGAGATTAAACGAAGAAAAAATTATGATAAAAATACAAAACGCTCAATGAATAATAGTATTCAAATAAAAAAAAGAAATCTAAATAATTGGTTTCAGGAACTTAAAGAATTGAACTGTGTTGATTTGTCATATCATATAAAAAACAAAATACGAAATAAAGAATATTATTTTTATGATATGATTCAAGAAGAAAGTTCTTTATTTTATTCTTCAAATTATTATGTAATTGATTATAACAAAATTCAAAAATTAGAAATTCTATTATCTGATTTTGTTGCAAACCAAAGGTTAACTGATTATATTACAGAACTAACTGATGCAAATAATTTTATTTCAAAAATGAATATTTTAAAAACAGAATTTGAGGATGTAGAGCTTTTATATTAATTGCATATTTACCCGTTTAACCCTGTTTACTCTAATCAATTCATTTAATAAAAATAATTATGATTAATGAAAATTTAATAACCAATATACTTGTTGTTTTTTTTGGTATATTCTCCGGTCCCGTAATATTACAGCTATTACAATTTTATAAAAACAGGAAAATAGAAAGAATATTGAACAGTAAAGATATAATTAAAATTTTTCAAGACGATAAGAGTTTTTATAAGAAATTTATAAGCTCGGTATTAAAAGAAAAATATTTTGAATACATGACCGGAATCAAAACAAACATCAATACTATTTCAAAATATATTAACTTTAAAAATAAACTGAAAAATGATTATACATGGGAAGATATAAAAATTGCCCGAAAATATTTGAAAACAGACAAAAAGAAAATATATATCAAAATAACTAAACGACAATTATTTTTGGCTGATATAGGTATCATTAGTATGCCTTTACTGTTTTTACCCGTATTTATTTTATTATTTTATATTCCGGAATATCCGGAAATTTCGGAATGGAAAATACAAATACTGTTATTTCTTATTTTTTGTGTTTTATCTTTTGTATTGTTTAAAATATTCAACTATGCATATCCGGTATTTATAGCAAAAAATATGAAAAAAAGATTAATAAAATAATAGTCCCTCCTATTCTTAAAAGTCAGTAACAAAAATAACGCTTAACCGGTAAATTTTAACACATCTGAAAAGCAGAAATATAAAGGAATCCCGTTAATTGTTAATAACTTTTCCGAAAATAATCGCTGTAAGGGGGGTTAGATTTTTCGTACGAAAGTAATAAAAGGATATACTTAAAATATCCTTTATTATGAAAGTAAATATTAATCTTTTATTGTGCATTGACGAATTTATCAGACAAAAATCAACCGGAGAACCCGAAAAATTTGCCGAAAAACTCGAAATTTCGGTTGCTACTTTATACCGTTATCTCGATGTGATGAAAAAATACGGTGCTCCCGTTGGATTCAGCCGTTCGGACAGAACGTATTATTATAAAACGGCGGGCAGTATTACAATCGGGTTTATTAAATCTTCCGATATGAATCGTATGCCGCATTTAAAAAATACGGAAACAGTTTAAAAAACAGCGGCTTACAAATTTTTCATCCCCATCACATAATCATAGCCGATGTCAAAAGTTTCGCGGGCTTTTTTGTTGCTGAAATAGGGTTGTTTGTATATTGCCGGCGGTTCAATTAAAATATCACATTCCGAAATATATGTTTTTTGATTATGATAAGTTAAAACATCAAACATACGGGCAAATACTTGCTTCGAGCTTTTAAAATGCGTTTTATACTTCAGATGAATTAAATTTATGCAAATAATTTTTTCACATTTTCCGAGCAGGGGCTTTATCGGAAGATTATCGATTAATCCGCCGTCGGTATAGCTAATTCCGTTTATTTCAACGGGCTTAAAAAGAAACGGAACGGATGCCGATGCCGTAACAATATCAAGCAAATTTCCTGTATTCAAATATTCGGCTTTGCCTTCGTTAAGGTTTGAAGCACAGGCATAAAAAGGAATTTCTAAATCTTCAGCCGCTGTAACGGTGTAAACTTCGGATAAAATTTTTCGCAAATTTTTAAAATTCAGCAATCCTTTTCCCGAAAAATTAAAACCGGTATATGCCAAAAATCGTTTGCTTGTTTGTTGTATGAAAATTTCTTCGGGAGTATGTCCGTCGGCAATCAGTGAGCCGGCAATTGCTCCGGCACTTGTCCCCGAAATAATGTCCGGTGTTATTCCTTTTTCAGCCAATGCTTTTATTGCTCCGAGGTGGGCAAAACCTCTTGTTCCGCCGCCGCTGAGTACCAATCCTGTTTTGTATTGCATTTTTTAAGTATTAAAATTATGCTCTGTTGTTGCAACGAAGTTATGAAAAATATTTTAATAAAGAACATATCAAAATCAAAACTTGCATACCGGCAAATACTTCGTATTTTTGCATTTTCTTATTCGAAATAATATGGCGGAAGCAAATTTCATAGATTATGTAAAAATATATTGTGCATCGGGAAAAGGCGGTGCCGGTTCGGTTCATTTTCATCGCGATAACCGAACGGTAAAAGGCGGACCCGACGGCGGTAACGGCGGCAGAGGAGGGCATATTATACTGAAAGGAAACAGGCATCGTTGGACTTTGCTGCATTTAAAATACCGAAAACACGTAAAAGCAAAATCGGGAGATAGCGGAAGGGCAAATAACAAATTCGGTGCCGAAGGAGAAGATATTATTTTGGAAGTACCGCTCGGAACCGTTGCCAAAGATGCCGAAACCGGCGACGTGTTATTTGAAATTACCGAGCACGACGAAGAACAAATTTTAATGGAAGGCGGCAGAGGCGGTATGGGAAATACCTACTTTAAATCGGCAACAAACCAAACGCCGCGCTTTGCTCAACCCGGAGAAGAAGGCGAAGAATCGTGGATTATTTTAGAACTGAAAGTATTGGCGGATGTGGGTTTGGTCGGATTTCCGAATGCCGGAAAATCTACTTTATTATCGGTACTCTCCGCTGCTAAACCGAAAATTGCAAATTACGAATTTACAACCTTGGCTCCGAATTTGGGTCTTGTGGAATATCGTGATAATCAGTCGTTTGTAATAGCCGATATTCCCGGAATTATTGAAGGAGCTTCGGAAGGCAAGGGCTTGGGATTGCGTTTTTTGCGTCATATCGAAAGAAATGCCGTTTTGCTTTTTACGGTTCCCGTTGATGCACTTGATATTAAAAAAGAATATACTGTTTTATTAAACGAATTAAAAAAATACAATCCGGAACTTCTTGATAAAGAACGTATTTTGGCAATTACAAAGTCGGATTTGGCTGATGAAGAATTGATTGAAGAAATGCAAAAAGACTTACCCGACATACCGCATGTTTTTATTTCTTCCGTTAGCCGAAAAGGACTTACGAAATTGAAAGATGTAATTTGGCAGTCGTTAAACCGATAAGATAAAATATAATATCGGTAA
Source organism: uncultured Draconibacterium sp. (assembly GCA_964500765.1). Classification (GTDB taxonomy): domain Bacteria; phylum Bacteroidota; class Bacteroidia; order Bacteroidales; family JAADGE01; genus JAADGE01. The sequence continues at coordinate 503 of CAZCPV010000127.1, read as the reverse complement.
ATTTTTTTTAGGGTTTAAAATAAAAATAAGACGGAATAATATCGGCTTTAAACGAATCAATTTGCATGCCGTCGGGTTTGTAGCGGTAAATAATGCCTTTCTGCTGATAATCAACGGCATCGGAAACGTAAATGTCGGAGTTTGCGGGGTCGATACCGAGCCCGTAAAACAGTTTGTCGTTTTGTGCGATAAACGGAAACTCGGGCAAAAATTCCGAATTTACAGGCATTCGAAATATCCCGTAACTTGTATTATCGGCTGACGACCATGCACCGTTTAAAAAATATAAGGTATCTTTTGTGCCGTTTATCGTCAAGCGTGTAGGAGACGATTCCGAAGAAGGAAAAGTAAAAATTTTTTCAACGCTGAAAGTTTCGGCATCAATTTTTGTAAGTGCCGGAGTTTCTTGTCCGCCCGGTATTCCGGGAAAACCGCCGTCCGATAAAACCCACAGTTTATTGTTTGTATCAAGCACAATGCTGTTGGGTTGTTTTGTAACCGTA
>CAZCPV010000126.1:4207-9246 GCA_964500765.1 uncultured Draconibacterium sp. | reverse complement strand
CTCTATTTGAGAAAGTTGTTGTTTGTAAAATTTTATTGTCTTACAAAGAATCAGTGGTCTAACCCCCAAATTGGACTATTTTCAAATTGATAACACAAATATAATAAAATTACTTTAATATATTTGACAGCGGTTTAGTATAAATATCCGAATCCGAATGCTCCGCTGCCGTCTTTATCTTCAAATTGCCGGCAGTGATTAACATTAAACCTTTCGTCATTTTGACAGTCATATATACAGTAACAAATAATTTCTCATAATCAAACGTTAAAAGACCTGTATTTTTTTAAAATGCAGGTCTTTTTAAAATAAATATCAAGAATATGAGTTTTATTTTTCGGGCAATTTTATAATCATTACTTTTGAAAAAATTAACATTTTATGAATTTTAAAGAACGGATTAACAAATACAAGAAGAAAACATTAAGAGCCAAAATTTCGGATGCAATTTTTATTATTTTTTTAATTGCTATGCTTACACCTTCCGGAAGATTAGCAATAGGCGGTTTTGTTAATCGTATAAAAGCAATGATTATTCAACCTGCCGTTAAAACAACCGAGCAAGCCGTACAATTAACAAATACGGATTACAATTGGCAACTTACCGATTTAAACGGGCAAAATTTCAATCTTTCGGAATACAAAAACAAAGTTCTTTTCGTAAACTTTTGGGCAACATGGTGCCCGCCTTGTGTCGGCGAAATGCCGGAAATTCAGGATTTATACGATGCGTATAAAAACAATCCGAATATCCGATTTTTAATGCTTACCAATGATACTCCGGATAAAGTAAAAGCATTTTTAACAAAAAGAAAGTATAGTTTCCCTGTATATTTTTATTCGTATCAACCGCCGGAAGCTTTCAAATCTTCGGTAATACCCACAACTTTTATTATTTCAAAAGACGGTAAAATATTGGTAAAAGAAACCGGAGCAACAAATTGGAACGGAGAAAAAACACACAAACTAATCGAAAATTTAATTCACCGATAACATATATTCCGAAGCCGATTATCTTGCCGAAAAAAACGAAGAATACAATAAAAAAGAAGCTGTCTGATTCGGATTTTTAAATCATCTCAGACAGTTCTTTTCATTCAATGAAAAAAAGGATTATTTTATACCGAGTTGTTTTTCTACCAATTTGGTAACATCGTCTGCATCATCAAAATACAGCAATGAGTTTTTATCAATAATAAATTTATAACCGTATTTTTTTGCAACGGCTTTTAATGCTTCGTCAAACTTTTTACGAATAGGGTCATAAATCTCTTTTTGTTTTTTGTTGGCTTCTGTTTGTGCAGATATTTGGAATTTTTTTATCCGTTCTCCGAGCGAATTAATTTCATCAATTTTTGTTTGTTTTATTATATCGCTTAAACTTGCTTCGTTTTCTTTATAATCTTTAACTTTTGCATTGTAGTCATCCTGCATTTTCTTAATTTGATCTTCCAATTGTTTCACAAAATGAGCATAAACAGTATCTGCTTTTTGAACTTCGGACATTTTCCTGTAAACGGCATTTCCGTCAATATGTCCGTATTTGAATTTTTGTGCATTTATACCGGAAAATGCGAAAATCACAACAAGTGTTGAAAGTGCTAAATTTTTCATAATTGTAAATTTTGTTAAAAACTATTTTTCAGAATGTGCAAATATAAATATAATTTCTATATTTTGTTAATGAATACGAAATAACTACTTTTGGGCTTTACAAAAACAGATGACAAGTCAGATTAAAAAATTGGCGGGACAAACTGTCGTTTACGGTTTCAGCAGTATAATCGGGCGATTCCTTAATTATTTGTTGGTTCCGCTTTATACCAATTTATTTTTAACATCACAATACGGTATTGTTACCGACTTGTATGCTTATGCCGGTTTTCTGTTTGTATTATTAACTTACGGAATGGAAACTGCATATTTCCGATTTTCCGAGAAACATCAAAATCCGGAAAAAGTTTTTACGACGGCAATCAGCCCTTTATTAATTACGACTTCTGTTTTTTTATCGATTATCATTCTTTTTGCACAACCGATTGCCGATATTTTACGCTACCCGAACCACAAAGAATATGTTATTTGGTTTGCGTTGATAATCAGTTTGGATGTTTTAACGACTATTCCGTTTGCAAAACTTCGTCGCGAGAATAAAGCCGTAAAATTTGCCGTTTTTAAATTCATCAATATCGGTTTAAATATCGGATTTAATCTATTTTTTCTTTTGCTGTGTCCCTATTTATTAAAACAAAATCCGGATTCTTTTGTTAACATTTTTTATTCCGAAAATATCGGTATCGGCTATATTTTTATTTCAAATTTGATTGCAAGTGCTGTTACTTTGCTGTTGTTTATCCCCGATTTCTTTAAAATAAAATATACTTTTTCAAAAACCGTATTAAAACAATTATTGATATACGGTTCGCCGCTTTTGTTTGCCGGTCTTGCCGGAATGATAAACGAAGTAATCGACCGTATCTTACTAAAATATTTAATTGTTGTTCCGGAAGGTATTTCAAATGCAAACACCTATATTTTTTCACAAATCGGTATTTACGGGGCAAATTACAAATTGTCGATTTTAATAACGCTGTTTATTCAAGCATTTCGTTATGCGGCGGAACCGTTTTTTTTCAGCCATGCCAAGCATAAAAATGCAAAAGAGACCTATGCTGAGGTAATGAATTATTTTATTATTTTCGGTTTGGTAATTTTCTTGGGGATAATGCTTTACATTGATATTGCCAAATATTTTATTAATGAAAACTATTGGTCGGGCTTAAAAATTGTTCCGATATTGCTTGCGGCAAATCTGTTTCTCGGCATTGTTTACAATCTTTCCGTATGGTACAAATTAACCGATAAAACAAAATACGGTGCATACATTGCCGGTATCGGTGCTTTTATAACCATTCTTTTAAATTTTATTTTAATACCGAAAATCGGTTATATGGGTTCGGCATGGGCTACTTTCTTTTGCTACTTTACCATGATGACCGTTTCATATTTTTGGGGAAGAAAATACTATAAAATTCACTACCCTTTGAAAAAAATATTCTTTTATACGATTTTCACTTTGTTTGTTTTCTTTTTAAGCCGTTTTATCGTACTTTCCGGTTTTAAAATGTATCTGTTTCGAACTTTTCTTTTTCTTTCTTTTCTTTTTTTCGTTTCGCTTAAAGAAAAATTATTTTATCTCCGAAAAAAAAGAAAATAATTTGATTTCCGGTTTATCCGAAAATGATAAACAACACATTTTATGTTGAACAAATTATCATTTTTATGAGAAATATTGCACATTTATACTACTTTTGTGAGTTATAAACAAAAAAATGACTTCAAAAATTAATTGTAATACGTGTATTATTAAATCTTCTGCCGCCAGAGCATTAAACCCGGAACAATTGATTGCTCTCGGAAAAAATTGTGTACAAATAGATTTTAAAAAAGGAGACGTAATTTTTAAAGAAGGTACTTTTTCCGCCAATATAACTTATTTAAGAGAGGGTATTGTAAAGCTGCATACCGAAGGCAATACAGCTCAAATATTAAAGATTACGAAAGGTCCGAAATATTTGGGTATTCCCACAACTTTTGAGGAAAAAATAAATCATTATTCCGCCACGGCATTGGAAGATTCGCATATTTGTTTTATTCATACGGATATTTTTAAAACTTTTGTTGAAGAAAATAAAAAATTTGCCTACGAAATTATTGTGGAACTGTGCAATAACGAATTAGAATTATTTCAAAAATGTGTAAGCCGAACCAAAAATAATGTTTACGGCAGATTATCTCATGCTTTATTGTTTTTCAGAGATAAAATATATGATTCGGATAATTTTCATTTACCTTTATCGCGAGAAGAGCTCGGAAATTTTATTAACACAACGCGCGAAAGCGTCAGTCGAGTACTGACAGAATTGGATTCTGATAAAATAATAAAAATTAAAGGGAAGCAAATAGAATTATTGAACATTAATGCACTTAAAGAATTAAGCGTTATATAAAAAAGCTCGAAATTTTCGAGCTTTTTTATTTTTTTAACATCCGCCTTCTTCCTCTTTTTTCGGTTTCTTTTTAATAACCGGAACCGGCGTATTGTCTTCCTGTTCCGTATCGTTTGCCTGTCCGGCTTTTTTGATACTCGGCAACTCACCTTGCACCATAGGATAATTCATTATATCGGCTTTTGTAAAAGCATGACCGATTTTTAAACCTGTCAGTTTTGAGTGCATAAAGGAATTGGCACCGTAAGTTAAAGCATAGGCATCATAACCCAGCACTTGCAAATAAGCGGCAACAAAAGAAGCATGCTGTCCGGTATAGCAATATACAACAATTTTTTTATCCGTCGGCAATGTCAATAAATCGGCTTCGGGAATTAAACTTTGTTTCGGGGTATATTGAACGGCACCCGGTAAATGCCCTTTTTGATAATTATATTCAGGCCAATAATTTATAATATAATAATCATCGGGGTTTTCCATAACTTTATCAACGCCTATTTCAAATTTAAGCCGTTTTAAAACCGTATCGGCACGTGCTTCCAAAATATCGTAACCGAGGGTTTCTCCGGTTTTAATTTCCGGCAATTTTGTTTTCGGTAATTTAGGGTTGTCTTTTATTTCAAGTTTTGAAGCGTATTTATCCGAAATTCGTTTCAGCCATTTATTTTTTGCCGTGTTTATATCCCAAGAACTCATACCCCATTTCATGGAATAGACATTGGAATATCCCAACATTTGCAACATCATTGCCGAAAAAGCGGCACGGTGCCCGGCATAACAAACCGTAACGATTTTATCATAAGTTCCGGCGGCAACATTTTTTTTCATATACGAAATTAAATCTGCCGGAGCAACATTAACGGCTCCGTCTATATGTCCGGCAACATAATCGTTGTGCCGGCGAACATCGATAACCAAATATTTTTTCAGATTAGCTTTAACCTTCTCGGCTGAAACTAAAGTAGGAATACGCTTTTGATTAATAAAATTTCCGGATTGTTCCAAAAATTTTATTAATGCTTCATTTTC
>CAZCPV010000126.1:0-4107 GCA_964500765.1 uncultured Draconibacterium sp. | reverse complement strand
TCATATTTTGCTTTTTCGGCAGAATAGTCGCCGAGCATGGGAGAATATTCTTCGATAATGTGTTTGGTTACAAAATCATATCCGCCGGCAAGTACGTAATTGTTTTTATAACCCAATTGGGTTAAAATCATCCACGGTCCGCAAGCTCCGCATTGGTCGGAATAATACAGTACATTAATTTTTTTATCTTGGTTGACAATATTTTTATAATCATCGTCTAAAATTTTAGACAGCGGAATATTAATTGCCCCCTGCAAATGGCCTACCTGAAAATCGTGTGCCGAACGCAAATCAATAAAACGATATAAGCTGTCGTTATTATGATAAATGTCGAAAAATTTATTAAACCGAATGAGATAATCGTGTTTTAATGTTTTTTTCAACATTTGCTCCGTACTTATGCGATAACGATGTTTGGGTTTTTCCATGGTAAGCAAGCCGAAAATAACAATTACGATAAACGCAATTCCGATAATCGGAAGTTTTTTTGATATTTTTTTACTTTCTAAATGAAAATCTCTGTTATTCATAATTTTTGAAATTAAAAAAGTTTAACAACCGCCTTCTTCTTCTTTTTTTCCGGCTTTCTTTTTTATAACCGGTACCGGAGCAGTGTTTTCCGAAGAAACGCTGACTGCGGTTCCGCCGCCGAAAAACATACTTGCCGCTTTTCTGAAATTATATAAATCAAATTCTTTTTGAGTTGCCGTAATCGGCGGTCTAACAGGTTTTATAATTGTTTCAATCCAACGATTTAATCCGCCTTTCATAACATAATTGTTTTTGTAATTTAATCGACGAAGTAAAACCCACGCCTGATTGGCATATACGGTTCCGTTTGAATAAAACACATTTGTTTTTATGTCTTGGTTTAAAATATCTTCGTACTCAAAACCGCCGTTTTCATCTTTATTTAAAATACTGTCCAAAGGAATGTTAAGGGCTCCTTTCAGGTGAAATTTTTTATATGCTTCGGCACTTCGTACATCAATTAATTGTGTATAAGCATCGCCGTATATCAATTTTTCGGCAACCTCATCCGTTGAAACATAGCGGGTATTATCGTTTATTTCTAAAAGGAGTTGTTCCGGTTTCAGTTCTTTTGAAGCGTGTTTTTCCGGCAATAAAACTAAAAGCAACGCCAGTCCTGTAAAAACAACAGCCATAAAAATATATCGTTTTTTTATAATGCGTGTATCACTCATAACATTAAACGTTTTTTGATTAATATTTTTTTGATTTTTGAGAAATCCTTTGTTGTATGTATGCCGTAGCTACAAAAGCAACTATTGCAAAAATAACGAACAGTAATAAGAATACCTCTCTGTTCATACCCAACGATTCGTATATTTTTACGGGTCCTTGATTTCCGGATTTATAGAATTTATCGTAAAGCGGATAAAATGCGTCAAAAATTATAACACCTATGACAAAGCCGCCGAGAAAAAGCATAGCATCAATTTTTCCGATAGCGGAAGCACAGGCACTTGTTCCCGGACAAAAGCCGCCGATTACAAATCCGAATCCCATAATTGCACCGCCGAGTATCGCCGAACCGGTATAAAGTCGATTTACCCATATTGCCGACAGGTCAAGCCACCCGAAATATTCAAAAAAGATTAAACCGATTGCTGCCGTAATTGCTGCCGTAAAAAATACTTGTAACACAACAAAATCGTAACCGTAAAATACACCGGCAAGTTTTCTTGAGGAAGAAAAACCGGCACTTTCAAGAATGTACCCGAAAGCTATACCTATAATAAGAGCAATGACAAAACTCCATTCGTCAGATGCCGTAAATAATGGTCCCATATCTTTTAAATTTTAACTTTTTTATTAATTAAATCCATAGTTTCCTAAAAAACCAAGCAATAACATATCCTGTTCCGAAAATCATTGCAACAACGACAAATCCGGAGGTTGCAAGAACAGCCATTCCATCCAATCCGGCACCGCTTGTACATCCTCTGCCGAATGCCGACCCGATACCGAATAATGCACCTCCTATTACAGCGGCAATTGCCCTTTTTCGAGAAGTTATTTTCGGAGAATGTTCTAATTTTAATTTTAATCTGCGGTTAATTGCTCCGGAGAGAAAACCTCCGACAAAAACACCTATTATCATATAAACCAACCGGTTTTTTAATGGGTCTTTTCCGTCTTTTACATAATGATTAAAAGCTGATTTTTCGCTTGCAACATGCGACGGAATAATTATTTGTTCGACCTTTGCCACTCCTCTTTTAAAAGCACCGCTTGCTCCGAGCCCTTCTCGCGTAAAATAAAATGATAATACTATAACTATACCCAGAAGAACACCTGCCAAATACGGGTTCATATATTTTCTCGGCGGTTTTTGAATTTTTACTTCTTCCATTTTTAATATTTTTATCTTAATTAATATAAATATCTGATAACTTGACCGGCATCAACCATAATAAAACGGAACATTATGCCGCCCCAAAGGATTAACAAACCGGGTACTATAACCGGAATTTTAAATTTCAAAAGTTCCAGTGCTTCAAGGATTCCGGGAATAATTAATCCCAGAATAACAACATTTATCCAAAAAACAACGGTATAATCGCCGCCGAGGAAATAATGTGCAGCTTCTGTTTTTACTTCCGAACTTGCCAAAAAACCCATAAACATATGGACAATAAAAAATAATTCAATAATAATTAACAACAAATCTATTTTACTGTAAGCCAATTTTTCAATATGGTTTTTGGTCATAATCATGAGCATTGCGGCTCCGGTAGACAGTCCGGATGTTAAAAACAGCGGACCGAGTATAGCCGTATTCCAAAGCGGACGAGCATTAAATGCCGAAAGCAATATTCCCGTATATACGCCGAGTATTACGGACAAAACAACCATTACCCATGCCCACGCTTTGCGTTTTTCTTGGGCATATTTTTCAAATTTTTGAAGGAAACCGAATTTCCATTCCCACGCATTTTCACCTTTTTCAACAATTACGATTTTCAGTAATTTTCTCATAAATCCGATTTTACAGCCGAATTTCGGAAACGCTTCTTTTAAATAACTGCCTATCCAAACTGCGGAAACGAGTGTTGTTAACAATAGCACCCATGCTCCCCACGACATAGGAGAATCAAACCGAATAGTTGTGTATAATTGCCAAGCGTATGCAGGATGTTTTAAATCTAAAAGCAATGCTGCCAAACCTATTATAATTGCTCCGAAAGCAACAATAGGTCCGTATTTTACGGTTGTTTTATATTTATCTTCTTTCCCTGCTATTATAAAATATGCAGCAAAAAATAATAAGCCGGCAGCAAGTCCGCCGAGGAATAAATATAAAGGTATTTGCCAGTGCCATGCATTAAGGTACGGATCAATTAAGGGATTCATTCTTCCGCTGGTTATAAGTTCTTCTCTCATTTTATTAAGTATAAAGTTATAAAGTTTTTAATGTATAAAGTTATTTGTGAATTTATATTCAAATGAACTTTTTTACAGTTAACTTAATTATATTAAATAGAAAATTTGCGGTTTTGTTCCTGCTTCCGGAGCCAAAACTTTTGTTTTTCTGCTTGCAATTTTCTTTGCAACTTCACTGTTCGGGTCTTCCAAATCGCCGAAATACATACAATGTGTAGGACATACCGATACACAAGCGGGGTCTTGTCCGTTTTTTACGCGATGATCGCAAAAAGTACATTTGTCCACGTAGCCGTCGGGATGAAAATAACGGGCATCGTAAGGACATGATTCGATACATGCACCGCATCCGATACATTCTTCGTGTGTAACTTTAACGATACCGCCTTCAATAACATGGCTTGCACCTGTGGGACAAGTTCTTACACAAGGCGTATTGTCGCAATGGTTACATCGTTCCGAGCGAATTTCGAGTGCCAATTCCGGATAGGTACCTTCTACGGTTTCCGATATCCAATCTCTGGAATACCCGTGCGGGACATTATTTTCTGTTTGACATGCAACAACACAATCGCTGCATCCGACACATTTTTTAGTGTCTATTGCCATTCCGTATCTCATAGCTTTTTATTTATTATGTTACCCTTAAAGGGGAAAATCATTATTAATTTAAACTATTTCTTTTTTTTCGGGTTCTTC
>CAZCPV010000125.1:0-9293 GCA_964500765.1 uncultured Draconibacterium sp. | reverse complement strand
AACCCGCAGGGTCTGTAAACTTAACATTTACTTTTAATACTGCATTCAACAATAAGTTAAGAACAAACTTAATGCACTTAAATTATAAGATTGACATGATGACTGTTAAGATGATTTATTTTTATTCGGAAAGTAATATTTCAAGCCAATTTTCAGGATTAACATTAAAATATTTTGAATTTTTATAAGTATCAAAAAATATGTTCGGTTTTTTTATTTTTTTGTTTTTCCATTTGAATTCAAAAGCATTTAAAAAACCGTTTTTTTCTTCAATTAAATCAATTTCTTTTTGGTCGTAAGTTCGCCAAAAGTAATAATTTGCATTAAAAGAATTATAATTTGAATACTTTAACCTTTCGGAAATGCAAAAATTTTCCCATAATTTTCCGATGTCATCACGTAAATTAATCGTATTAAAATTTGAAATTAATACATTCCGTATTCCGTTGTCCCAAAAATAATATCTCGGTGTTTTTGAATATTCTTTCCTTAAATTTCTCGAAAATCCCGATAATGAAAAAATAACATAAATTTTTTCTAAAATATCAAGATATCTTTTTACCGTATTTTTACTGACGTTCAGATTAGATGCAAGTTCAGAATAAGATATATCATTTCCTATTTGAAATGCAATAAGACGCAAAAGATTTAAAATAAATGTTGTGTCTTTCAAATTATCAAGCTCTAATACATCTTTCAGCAAATAACCGTTTTTTATTGAAGTCAAAACATCTGTTTTTGAACGAATATCATCAGACATAACAACTTGCGGATACATTCCGTATATTAATTTTGTTTCAATATGTTTTTTTGCTGTCAAATAATCTTCATTAAGTTCATTTTGAGAAAACGGATACAAATAAAAAAATTTGCTTCTTCCGGTTAACGGTTCACCCACATTTTGTTTTAAATCCAATGCCGACGACCCGGTAATAAAAATTCCCAATTCAGGTATGCCGTCAGTCATTAACTTTAAATTTTGACCTATATTTGTTATCTTTTGTGCTTCGTCAATAAATAAAAAATCATAACCCTTAACAAAAGATTTTAAAATACTTAATCGCTGTGATGATAATATTTCCGAAATATCCATGTCATCTCCTTGCACATATAATACTTTCTTGCTGGGAATTTCATTTAATATTTCTTTCATTAAAACTGTTTTTCCGGTTCTTCTGGCTCCGAATAATGCAACAACAAATCCCGTTTTTAAGGAATTTTTTATTTGTTTTTTTAATATTCTTTGCTTCATAAATGATACAATTTACGAAAATACAGTCAGTACTATGACTCTATTTCAGATAATACAGTCAGTAAAGATACAAATATTTTTCCTTAAAACAAAAAAATTGACGGAATTTACAAAAATACGGTCAGAGTATTGACTGTATCCAGCAAAATTCCGTCACCGAAATCAGGAAGCCATCGCATCAATATATTAATAAACAATAAGTTCAGTATAAAAAGATCCTGCGGGTTTTAAGTTTGCAATAGTCTGAAGTTTTAAATGTTTTATATTAAATTAATTGTCGAAAACCCGCAGGGTCTGTAAACTTAACATTTACTTTTAATACTGCATTCAACAATAATATAAGCACAAACTTAATACACTTAAATTATATGATTGATACGATGACTGTTAAGATTTATAAATATTTCTTCAAAACACCGGTTCGTTCATTAAATTCATTAATCAACTCATCCCAACGGTGTACTTGATTAAATAATTTATTCCAAATTTCACGATCGTACCAAAGTTGTTGCAAATCTTCCGAATCTTTTGCTTGTTGTTCAATCCAAGTATAATATTTAAGGTTATGAACGGCTTTTCTGTCTTGATAATTTAATTCGCGCATATTATCGGTTTGCTGACCGAAAATACATTTTTCAAAATCTTTTGCTGCCTGCAATTCGTTATATTTTCCTCTTTCTTCTTCCAATTCTTTTATTCGTGATTTATACATATCCGAACTGTCGGTTGCAACGGTTACGATAATATCGTCCGATGTCATTTCAAAATATTTTGCGGTTTTTATTGCCGAAAGCAAATTTCCGATACTTGAAATTCCGAGTAAAGGCAACTCGTCAATAATTTCTTGTGCTATACCTTGCGATTTTAGATAGTTATGTCCTTCGGGTTCGTTAAAAAGACGTAATAAACGCATCGGGTCTTCATCGTCAATTGCGGTTACGACATCCGTATTTTTCACATTGTGAATCCAAGGAATATGCTTGTCGCCAATGCCTTCTATTCGGTGTGCCCCGAAACCGTTACGTAAAATCGTAGGACATTGCAAAGCTTCGGAAGCTACCACTTTAATATGAGGCACAATGGTTCTCAAATAATCGCCTGCGGCAATGGTTCCCGCCGAACCGGTCGCCGAAACATAGGCAGCCAGATTGCTGTTTTCGGTTTTCAGTAAATTATAAACTTCTTCAATCGCATCGCCGGTAATGTTATAATGCCAAACCGAATTTCCGAATTCGTCAAATTGATTAAAAATTACCACATCATCACGAGTTCGGCGAAGTTCCCAACATTTATCGTAAATTTCTTTTACGTTGGATTCGCTTCCGGGAGTGGCAATTACGGTTGCTTCGGCTTCGTTTTTCAGCCAATCGAAACGTTCTTGGCTCATTTCTTCCGGAAGGATGGCAATGGCTTCGGTATCCATCAATTTACTGTCGAAAGCACCGCCTCGGCAATAATTTCCGGTTGAAGGCCAAACAGCTTTATGAAAAGAAGGGTCAAATTCGCCGGTTGTAATTCGCGGGGCAAGGCATCCGTATGCGGCACCTACTTTGTGTGCTCCCGTAGGAAAATATTTTCCTACAAGCAGAACAATACGCGCATCAACGCCGGTAATTTCTTTCGGCAATTCGATATAATTCGGTTTTCCGTATAAACCGCCGAATTCTTTGGGCTCATTTTTCCAGGTAATTCTGAAAAGATTTAAGGGGTTAAAATCCCAAAGACCGATATTTTTTAATTGCTCTTTTATTTTTTCGGGAATTAATTCCGGATTTTTTTGTTGTGCAAAAGTCGGAAGTATAATTCCGTGTTTGCGATATCTTTCCACTGCATTTTCTAATGCCTTTTCGTTTGTTACTTTGTTTATTAGTTTTATCATTATTATTTTTTTAATTAATACAACCTTAATATTTAAGCCAATAAGAAATCCTGCTGAAATCTATAATCTACTGAATTTCAAACAAATTCAAATCTAAATCTTTTATTTTTTTAAATCCTTTATCCGAAGTAATTAAAGGTATTCCGATAAATCGGGAAGTTGCGGCAATTATTGCATCAGGTAATTTTATTTTGTTTTTTTGCTTTATTCTTATTGTGTTTTTTTTTATATTCTCATTTATTCCTATTATTCTGCATTCATTCAAAAAATTTTGAATAATAATTTTATCACTTTTATTCAGCCCTTCGTAGCCCAACAATTCCAATTCCGTGATAAAAGAAAGATATATTATTTTTTTATTAAGCAGTTCTGCAAGTTTTTTATTTCCGCTTAATAGATATAAAATAATATTAGTATCTGCAAAAACCCTATTCCCATTCATTTCTCATCTTTTTTTGAACTTTCAATGAATCCTCCTTTAAGGAAACTGTACCGCAATATTTCATTGCATCAATCTTTTTTTCATCATCTTCATCGGAATTAAAATTTACGACAAAATCAAATTTTTCTTTTATCTTTCGGAATAAACGAATCATATCAAGATATTCCTTTTTAGGGATAGTTATTGTTTCCATAATATCAAAATTATTTTTACAAAAATACGATAATTTATTATTACAACAGCTTATTTTACCGCATTAAAAATAATACTCATTTCAGCCGCCTTTCTTAAATCGTAATCTTCATTTTCGGCTCCCGTATATTCAAGAATTTCCAAAGTTTTCCTGTCTAATTTTGCAATTAAATTATCCGATTGGTACAGATAAAAATCTTCTTTTTCGGTTAAACCGAAGTCAAAACCGCTTTCTTTTGCAAGCAAGGTTTTGTTTTTTCGGTCATAAAAACAGCCGTCTTTTTCCGTCGCAAAAGTTGTCTTGCTCAAATACAAATGCGATTTTTCTTTATACGGTGCTCTGGAAGTCGGACAAAATGTTGCACAATTTCCGCACATATTACACCAATCGGCAATATGAATAATTTGCGATTTTTGATTAACTTCAAATATTCCGTCTTCAATTATACGTCCGTTTTCTATTTTTTGAAGTTTATATTTAATCGGCTCAATTTCATAATGTTGCAAAGCAAGATTCGGGCATAAAGTTGTACAGATATTACATACCTCATCACAAAGCAAACAGCGTGATGCCTCTTTAATTGCCTCTTTTTCGGTTAAGCCGGCGGTTACGAGTTTAAAATTTTTCCTGTCGTTTAAATCTGTTTCTTTCACCGGTATGCCCGGAATACGTTTTGTTTTTTTCAGCATCAGTTCCTTTACCGAATGCGATTTTCTGCCGACAAAAGAATTTGTTTTCGTATTAAACCGAATACCGGCTTTATCAATAATTTTTTGTGCCGCTTTTCTGCCGTCGCCTACGGCTTTTATCAATGTAGAAGCATTGCGTTTTGCATCGCCGCCTATAAATACATTCGGAATTTTTGTTTCATACTCGTTTTCTTCGGTTTTCAGCAATTTTTCTTCGGCAAAATCAACGGCAAGTTGTTGCCCTATTGCCGGTATTAAAGTATCAATTTCAAAATCAAAATCGGAATTCGGAATTTCAACCGGTCTTGCTCTTCCGCTTGCGTCTTTTTCGCCGAGTTTCATTTTTCGACAAGTTACGGAAACAATTTTCCCGTTTTCTGAATTTATTTTAACCGGATTTACCAATTCTTTAATTTCAATTCCTTCTGTTAAAACATCTTTTATCTCTTGATATTCCGCCGGCATTTGCTCAATGGTTCTTCGGTACAGTATGCTTACTTTTCCGTTTTCGCCGACTAAACGGTATGCCGTTCGGGCAGCATCCATCGCCGTATTTCCGCCGCCGATAATTGCAACTTTTTTCCCGAAATTTTTAATTTTTCCGTCTTTCGCTTTATATAAAAATTCAAGCGGGTCAAGCAATCCTTCGGCATTATCGCCTTTTATCATAAATTTTACGGCATCTTGTGCCCCGACACCTATATAAACATAATCTGCATTTGCCCTCAGTTCTTCAAACTTTGCCCCGTCAACTTTTTCTCCGTAATGAATTTTGACACCTTCTTCTTCAATTTGATTAATATCAATATCAACGGCATCGTCGCCGAGACGAAATTTCGGTATGGCAGCCGAAACCATTCCTCCGGCTTTTTCTTTTGCTTCGTAAACATCAACTTCAAAACCGGCTTTGTTAAGAAAATAAGCTGCCGACAGTCCGGAAGGTCCTGCACCGATTACGGCAACTTTTAATTTTTTGCTTTCTTCTTCTCTGAAACTGTCGGCAACGCAAATTTCACTATTCAAATGTTCGTTATGATATTCTGTCACAAAACGTTTTATATCTCTGATACGCAACGAATTATCATAATTTATGCGTGTGCATTTTATTTGGCAGGTATGGTCGCAAACCATCCCCGTAGCATTGGGAAACGGATTGGTTTCGTTGATGACTTCGTATGCTTTTTCGAATTCGCCTTTTGCCGTAAAATACATATATGACGGAATACCTTGATTTGTAGGACAAGTCAGTTCGCAGGGGGCAAAAGTACAATCAAATTTTCCGAGCGGAACCGGTGTTTTTATACTCGGGTCTTTCAGTGTTTCTTTTTTGTATTTTTTGTCTGTTTTTACTTTGTCGGCATAGTCGTTTAAAACGATTAGTTTGTTTTCTTTTGATAATGAGCTGTTTGCATTACGCAAATTTTCAATATATTGCTGCAATCTTCCGTAACCGCCCGGTTTCAGCAAATCGGAACTTACGGTAACGGGATACAACCCGCAATTTGTAATTTCGGCAATATTAAAAGCATCGGCACCGCCGGAAAATGAAATATCCAAACTGCCGCCGAAATCATTTTGCAGCATTCGGGCAACATTAATTGATATCGGATGCAAAACTTTTCCGCTGGCATACATCATTTTTTCTTTTTCGGGAAAGTTCGTTTTATTATTAACACTTTCAAGCGTATTGGTGAGTTTTAAACCGAAAAATACATTGTTTTGTTTTGCTTTGTCGGAAAGTCGTTTTATAAAACCGAGTGCATCGGCATATTTTACGTCGTGCTCGAATGCTTCATCCGGAACTTCGGTTTTAAAACCGGAATTTTTAATAATTTCCTGCAATCCTTCCTTACCGAGAAGCGTAGGGTTTAATTTTACGGTTGTATGCAACTTTCTTTCGGTAATCAAGTATTCCGCTATTTGCTCAATTTCATCGGGCGGGCACCCGTGCATTGTCGAAAGCGTAATATTATCTGTAATTTTCGGATTTATATTCAGATTTACAACATCGGGATAAACAGCTTTAATCTCTTCGATTTTTTGTTTTAATTCTGCGGAAGCATCATTCATTTTATCAAAAAACTCCTGCACATTTTCTTTCATAATACCGGCTAAATCATACCCGGCACTCATATTAAAAATAAATCCGGCTTCATTTTTACTGCCGATGTTCAAAAAATCTTTTAAAATATGAATTAAAATCCAAGCATTCAAATATTCGTCGAAAGACTGATGCAGTTTAAGTTCTTGCGACCATTCGCAATTATAGCCCTCGTCCTGCATATTGATACACGGTTTTGATACGTCCAATTCGTCAAGCGTTTGTACGGTTTTCAGTTCGATGTATCGGGCACCGGTAAGCCATGCCGCAATTATATTTTGCGAAAGTTGGGTATGCGGTCCGGCGGCAACACCTATCGGAGTTTCAAGCAATTGTCCGAAACGTTTTGAACGGAAAGTGTCTTTTTCATCGGGAATAAAAAACAATTCTTCGTAAATTCCGAAAATACTTTTTTTTGTATTAAATTCTTTCAGAATAATTTGCAAAAGTTGCTTCAAAGGGGTCGGCGTAAACTTATCGGTCATCGGTATTTAATTTTCAATAAAAAAAGGGCAACAAAGGTAATAAATATTGATTTAAATATAAGAATAGAGATGATTTTTTAATTTTGCACAATGATAAATCCCGAAAATTTTTCCGCAATTATTTTAGCCGGCGGATTATCAAGCCGAATGAACGTTCATAAAACCGAACTTTCGTTTGATGAAAAAAGAAATTTTTTGCAAAAAATCACCGAAGAATATCTTAATTTTGATTGCCGGGAAATTATTGTTGTTTTCAATTCCGAGAACTACAAATCGTATGTTGATAAAGGATTAAAATTGAATGATAAGATTAAAATTGTACTTAACAATTACCCCGAAAAAGACCGATTATACAGTTTGAAAATCGGTATTTCGGCACTTTACAAAACGGGCTCATCATTTATTCAAAATATTGATAATCCGTTTGTTACAAAAGAAACTTTAATGCTTTTGGCAGAAAATTCCGATAAAGCCGATTACATTATTCCTTCTTATAAAAAAAAAGGAGGGCATCCGATTTTGATTTCCGAAAAAATTGTAAAAACAATAAAAGAGACAAAAGAAGAAACCGGTAATATGAAAACATTTTTAAATCATTTCAAAAAATATTATGCCGATTGCGGAAATAAAAAAATAACCGCAAATATTAACACGATTTCGGATTATCATTTATATTTTTGAAAAAAAAATTTCCGATGAAGTATTATCTCGCCGTTTTTGTAACTTCGCTTGTTTTTTTTATCTTTTTTTTCGGATTGTCGGCATCTTATTTAGGAATAAATTACAACACAACAATCGGCATATTCCGAACGGCATTTTTTATTTTTGCCCTTATTACATTTATTTTTTATAAACAAAGATCAAAAGGGGAATTGTTCGGCGAAACAGACCGATATATTTTTTTAATTATTCTTGCTTTTTTGGATTTTAAAGATTTTGATGACGAAAAAAAACTTAACTTATTAAAAAATATTTTTAAATCGTATGCCGAAAAACAAATTTTAAAACTTTTTAATCGTTATAAAGACAAAACCGTAAAAGTTGAACATCTGTGTTTAAAATTAAAATCGACGGAAACGCGAACAAAGATTTTTGTTATTTATTCCCTGTTTGATGTTGCCTCATACGACAAGCTGTTAAGCAAAGAAGAAGAAGAATTTATACTGAATATCAGCAAATTACTCGGTATCCCGAAGCAAACTTATCTGGCAATTAAAAAAATATACATAAAAAAGGGCTTAAATGATGAAGAAGAATTAAAACAGCGTGCCGAACGGAAAAAATTCGTTCAAAATTTTTCGCATTTTTTATTTCCTTACGATGCATATAAAATTCTCGGTGTTTCGCCTTCGGTAACAAAAGCACAACTGAAAAAAACTTATCGCACTTTGGCAAAAAAATACCATCCGGATAAATACGCCGGAAAAAGCGATGCCGAAATTCAAAAAGCCGAAGAAAAATTTCAGGAAATTAAAGAAGCGTATGATGTAATTTTAAAAAATAAAAAATATTAATGAAATCAATTAAAATATACAGAAAAATAAAAAATTTCTTTATTCAACTTTTGATTACTGCAATTGCAATTATTGTTATTGCTTTAATAATTCTTATTTATGAGGCAATTTCTTTTTTGTATTCATATTTCAATTTAACAGAAACAGACATTTTGATTTTTGTATTAATCATTGTTTTAATTCCTTTCTTTTTTATTATAACATTTCATTTAATTAAAAACAGAAAAAGTATTGAAGGTGAAACGATTAAAATTGTTTGTCTTTTTTTGGAAAGATTAAAATACACGCCCGATAAAATAACGGAAACCTTAACAAGGGTATTTCCGCAATATAATCCTTCAAAAATCTTAAAACTTTATAATAAAACAAAATCAAATAAGTTTGACAAAAACACACCGTTCTCAATTATCTCAAAAGAAAAACACAAAACAAGATTATATACAGCGTATTTGTTACTTGAAATTTCCGGTTTTGATGCCGTATTAACAATTGAAGAAGAAAAGATAATTTTGGATTTTATACGCAAATTAAAAATTCAAAAGAATATTTTTAATACCGTCAAACAATCGTTTGTAAAAAAAGGACTGAAAGAAGAACGCAAAATCTTGGAAGAACAAAATCGAAGAAAGTTGATAAATCAGTTTTCAAGATTTATGTTACCCTATGAAGCATACCGAATTATGGGTGTTTCGCCTTCGGTAACAAAAGCACAACTGAAAAAAACTTATCGCACTTTGG
>CAZCPV010000124.1:339-9307 GCA_964500765.1 uncultured Draconibacterium sp. | reverse complement strand
AACGATTTTATGAGTGCGTTTCGCTTTCACACTTAAACAAACCGTATATTAATTATACGAATGTAAGCACGTCATCATTTTTGCGTCCTCATTATTTCGGAACAGCCGGTTATAATTTCAGGTTAATCAGCAGCCCGATTGAAATGCAACCGTCCGTATTTGTTAAGTTTGACGGAACAAAAATGCAGTACAGTGCAAATCTGACGGCTTTATACAATAAAAAATTCTCTGTCGGCGTTTCATACAGAAACAAAGAATCTTTTATTCCGATGATCGGCGTTCATTTGCTTAACGGCTTAAAAATCGGCTATGCTTATGAAATTCCTTTAACAAGGATGATTACGGTTAGTAAAGGAAGTCATGAAGTTTTTGTCGGATATTGTTTCGACTTTTGGGGAGGAGGAACGAATTATAAATACAAAAGCATACTTTATTTATAGAATAAACTACTTAATTAAAATAACACAGGTATCATGAAAAAATTGATTTTTTTATCAGTTGTCTTATCAGTATTGATTTTGGGAAGTTGCGGAGACAAAGGTTCGCACGGTGAATTAGTCGGTGTCGGCGATGCGGGAGATTGGTTCGAACCGAACCCCTACGGTATGGTTTTTATTCCGATGGGAAGTTTTAATATGGGACTGAACGACCAAGACATAACGTATGCAAATACACAGCAAACAAAAACCGTGTCCATTGATCCGTTTTGGATGGACGAAACCGAAATCACAAACAGTGAATACAAACAATTCGTTTATTGGGTAAGAGACTCTATCGCAAAAAGATTATTGGTTGCTGCCGATTTTGAAGAGTTTAAAAAACCGATTGACGAAGAAAAAATGGCGGCAATAGATCCTGATTACGATCATGATGACCCCGAAACTTGTTACTTAAATTGGGATATTGATATTGATTGGAACAGAGCCGATGAAGATTTTCAAACAGCTTTGAGTGAATTATATCTTCCCGTGCAGGAAAGATTTTATAAACAAAGAGAAATCGATTCAAGAAAACTTATTTTTTCTTACGAATGGATTGACCTAAAACAAGCTGCTAAAAGAAGTAATATGTATCATTATAATGAGGATTTTACCGGCGGCGAATATAAAGGAAATGTTGTAAACAGTAAAGGTGAAACTGTTCCGGTAAAAGACCGTTCGGCATTTGTTATGCACGGAAAAATTAATGTTTATCCCGATACTTTAGTTTGGATGCGTGATTATACATATTCTTATAACGAACCTTTTGCAAGAAGATATTTTTGGCACAATGCTTATAATAACTATCCGGTTGTCGGAGTAAATTGGAAACAAGCAAATGCTTTTTGTATTTGGAGAACCGATTTAATGAGAAATTATCAAAAATCTCAAAATGAACCGGTATTTCAAGATTACAGATTGCCGAGCGAAGCAGAATGGGAATATGCCGCAAGAGGCGGTTTGGATTTATCAATGTATCCTTGGGGCGGCATATATACGCGTAATGTACACGGATGTTTCATCGCAAATTTTAAACCTTTACGCGGTCGTTACGGAGATGACGGTGCAAATAAAACCTTAGCCGTGAAAAAATTTGCTCCGAACGAATACCATTTATATGATATGGCGGGGAATGTTGCCGAATGGACGAGTAATGCGTACGACGAATCGGCCTACAGCTATACCCATGATTTAAATCCTGATTACAGATATAATGCAAGAGCTGAAGACCCTCCGGCATTAAAACGTAAAGTTATCAGAGGCGGTTCATGGAAAGATGTCGCATATTATTTACAAGTCGGTGCACGTACCTATGAATATCAAGATTCCGCAAAATCTTATATTGGTTTCAGATGCGTTCGTTCTTATATGGGAAATGACGAATTTGCTTGGGATGCAAATAATTTTTAAGAATAAAAAATAACATATTACTTATAAGGTATTCACAGGTTTAATGTGAATACCTTATAAATTAAAAATAGCTGCTTAAAGAAAAAAATGATTTTATCATGTAAATAATTTTGTTTTAAATTTAATAATTTTTAACTTTAACCGAATTTTTTGAAAATCAATTATTATTAATTCTAAAATTTTATATTATGGCTAATTTCACAGAAAGTCACAAGTTTAAAGTATTTATGAAGTATCTTTACGGATGGGGTGCATCCGTAGTATTAGTCGGTGCTTTGTTTAAATTAACTCACTGGCCGGGAGCGAATGCAATGTTAACGGTAGGTTTGATAACAGAAGCAATTATTTTCTTTTTCTCTGCATTTGAACCGTTGCATGAAGAATTGGATTGGACATTAGTCTATCCGCAATTAGCGGGCTTGGACGGTGCAATTGATGTTGCTCCCGAGAAAGAAACTTTACCTGCCGCTTCAGATGCTATGAGTAAATTTAACGAGATGATTGAAAAAGCCGGTGATACAAACTTGTTTGAAAAATTCGGATCGGGTATTGAAAAATTAAATACACAAGTAGCTCAAATGGCGGAAGTTTCGGATGCTGCCGTTGCAACAAATGAATTTACGGATAATATGAAAAACGCTGCATCTGCTGTTTCAACTTTGGCTGATACATATTCTAAATCAGCAGAATCGGTCAGTTATTCAACCGAAAGTCTGTCTGATGCTTTTAACGGAGTATCTCAAAAAGTTTCAAAAGGAGGAGAAGAGTTTGCTGAAGCATATCAACGCTTGACAAGCTCAATGGATTTGGATTTCTCTTCTTTAAAAGAAGGAAATTCTGAATACAATACGCATATAAGCAGTTTAAATAAAAATTTATCCGCTTTAAATGCAATATTTGAGTTACAGTTAAATGAAACCGATCTTGAACAAATGATGTCAGACCTTCAAGGTTCTGTTGAACATTCTAGGAAATATAATACAGAAATTACTAAATTAGGACAAAAACTCGAAGCTCTTAATACTGTATACGGAAATATGCTTAGTGCTATGAATATTAATATGGATTAAGTTTTTTTATTCCTAAAAGATTAATTTATTGTTTAATTTAAAAACATACAGATTATGAGCGGACACGGAAAATTATCTCCGAGGCAGAAGATGATTAATATGATGTATCTTATTTTGACAGCATTGCTTGCAATGAATGTGTCAGCTGAGATATTAAATGCTTTTGTCTTGGTAAACGATAGTTTAACTAAAACAGAAAAAGGTATAAACTCTAAAAACCAGGAAGTTTATACCAAGTTTAGTGAAAAATTTCAAACAAATCCTAAAAAAGTAGGACCTTGGAAAGATAAAGCAGAAAAAATTGGAAATTTAAGTTCGGCATTAGTCAGCGAAATATCAAATATCCAAAAAGAAATGCTGTTAGCCGACGATGAAGATTACGAAAAATTTTTAACAGAAGGCAGCGGAGTTATTAAAAATAAAAAAGATAAAGAAACTCCGACAAGAGTAATGCTTGAAGGGAAAAGCCCGAATAAAGCTACACAGCTGAAGAATAAGATTGATGAATTTGTAAAAAATGTTGAAGAGGTATTAAAAGATGTACCTAAAGCAGATGCAATTTTATCCAGTATGAGAGCAAACTTAAATACCGGCGATATTGAAGGAGAAGGAGGAGAAAAGAAATCTTGGCAGAGAGCAAACTTTGACCAATTACCTTTAGTTGCTGCTATTACAATGCTGACAAAATTTAAAACAGATATCTTAAATGTTGAATCCGATGCTATAAATACTTTGCTCTCTCAAGTTGATGCAAAATCATACAAGTTCACAAGTTTGAATGCTATTGTTAAAACGGACAAAGGTTATGTATTATCGGGTGAAACATTTAGAGCTCAAATTTTTGTCGGAGCTTCGGATACAACTCAAAATCCGGAAATTATTTTAGATAACGGACAAAAAATAGATTCTTTTGACAGCCAGAAAAGGGGGATATTTTCTGTTAAAACCGGTACACCGGGTATATATACTTTAAAAGGTAAAATTGTTGTAAACAGACCGGGTACAACTTTAAAAGACTCTTTTCCGTTTGAATATCCTTATCAGGTAGCAGTTCCGAGTGTCAGTGTATCTCCGGATAAAATGAACGTATTCTATATCGGTGTAGATAACCCTGTTACGGTTACTGCAGCAGGTACACCTGCCGATCAAATACATGCTTCCGTAGGCGGCGGATCAATGATATCAAAGGGAAACTCTCATTATATCGTACGGGTTAAGAAACCCGGAAAAACCAAAGTAACGGTATCTGCAAACGGAAGGGCATTAGGATCAAAAGAGTTTCGCGTAAAAACTTTACCCGACCCGATTACGACAATCGGAGCAAAAGGAACTTCTTACTATAAGGGAGGTTTGTGCCCGAAATCAACTTTGATAGCTCTAAGCGGTATTAATGCAACAATGGAAAATTTTGATTTTGAGTTGAGGTATCGAATTACGCAGTTTATTGTTACTTGTAATATCGGCGGATTTGATGAAAGTGCTAAATCAAGCAGCAGAAAATTTACTCCTCAGCAAAAATCTATTATCAGAAAAGCAAAAAGAAAATCTCGGGTTATTATAGAAGGCGTAAAAGCTGTAGGACCTGACGGAAGAACAAGAAAAATTAATGATTTGGTTTTAAAACTGAGATAGTTTTTAAAATAAATCAAATACTTATACGTTATTGATATAAGAACAAAATAATCATCGGAGATTTTTTCTCCACATAAAATTAATTGATATGAAAAAGTTATTGTTTTTATTCATCGGATTGTTTCTAATTACCGGTGTTTTTACAACAACAGAGGCACAAGGTGTTGACGGTGTTTATACCAAACATATTACGGCTAAAAGAAAACCGATACCCTTTCAATACATTCGAGAAGCTGATGTAATGTGGTCGAGGGTTTTATGGAGAAGAGTTAATTTGACCGAAAAAAGGAATCTACCGCTCTATTATCCGACCGAAGAAATGGAAGACAGAAAAAGTCTTATTCAATTAATGATGTGGGGAATTAAAAATAAAAGTTTAACTCCTTTTGCTTCAGACGAATTTTTAACTCAATATACATTAAATGAAATTGATGAACGATTCGGAGCCGGTATCGATACAACTTATGATATTGATCCCGAAACAGGAGAAACGATACCTTTAATTACTAAAAAACCTGCCGACATTAGTGAAGTTAAACAATTGTTGATAAAAGAACGTTGGATTTTTGATAAACAACGCTCAGTTATGGAAGCAAGAATTATCGGTCTGTGTCCTATTCGTGAATATTATCGCGATGACGATTTAGATCATGAAGAGGCAAGATATAAAATGTTATTCTGGGTATTTTTCCCCGAAGCTCGTAATATTTTTGCAAGTCAAGCAATTTATAATCCGAAAAATCAATCACAGGAAATTACATTTGATGATTATTTTATAAAAAGAATGTTTGACGGTTATATTTTCAAAACATCCAATGTTTATAATAACAGAAGAATTGAAGAATATGCAACCGGATTAGATGTTTTATTAGAATCGGAGAAAGTTAAAGAAGATATCTTTAATTATGAACACGATTTGTGGGAATTTTAAACGGAATTAATAATAATAAAAAAAACCTCAATGAAAATTGAGGTTTTTTTTATTAAATATAATCTTCTCCGAATTGTTCTTCAACATTTTCAACAAATTCTCTTATCTTTTTCTCATTATCTCGTTTGCAGATAAGCAAAGTGTTTCCTGATTCTGCAATAATGTAATTTTCAAGACCTTCTGCTACAACAATCTTATCTTCGGGAACATGTATAATGCTATGTTTTGTATTATAACACAGAACTTTATCGGAATTAATTACATTTTTGTCATTATTTTTACGACTGTTTTCATACAAGGAATCCCATGTTCCGAGATCCGACCAACCGAAATCCGCCGGCATAACATATACATTATCGGCATGTTCCATAATGCCGTTATCAATTGAAATACTTTCGCATTCAGAGTATGCTTCGTTAATTAAAAGTCTTTCCGCGACGGGAGACGATAAAGCCGAAGTGTCTGAAAACAGATTATAAATATCAGGCAAATATGTTTTAAAAGCATTATTTATGCTTTTTAACGACCAAATAAAAATACCTGAATTCCATAAAAATTCGCCGCTTTTCAGAAAAATTTCGGCAGTTTGCCTGTCGGGTTTTTCCGTAAAACTTTTTACTTTAAAGATATTTTCAAATCCTTCCGGATTTTTATCACTTTTTTGTATGTACCCGTAGCCGGTTTCCGGTCGCGAAGGATTTATACCGAGTGTTAGTAAACTATCTGTTTTTTCGGCAAAAGCAAAACATTCTTTAATAACTTTGGTAAAATTTGTTTGGTCAAGTATTGAATGGTCGGAGGGTGCCGTTACAATGAGAGCATCGGGATTTACAGCTTTAATTTTCAAATTTGAATAAGCAATGCAGGGTGCCGTATTTCGTTTTTGCGGCTCGGCTAAAATTTGATTTTCTGAAATTTCGGGCAGTTGCTCTTTGGTTAATTCGATATATATTTCATTTGTAACAATATAAATATTTTCTTTCGGACATATTTCGGCAAATCGGTCGAAAGTTTGTTGTAAAAGAGTTCGCCCCGTTCCGAGAATATCTAAAAACTGTTTTGGTTTTTCGATTTTACTTAAAGGCCAAAAGCGAGTACCCGTACCGCCTGCCATTATTACGCAATAATGATTTTTGTTCATGTTATTTTTTCAAATTTTCAATTTGCTCTTCCAGGGCTTTTATTTTTGCTTCCGCATCGGCTTGCTTGGCTTTCTCTTTTTCAACAACTTGCACAGGAGCATTGTTTACGAAACGTTCATTACTTAATTTTTTTATTACCGAATTTAAAAAACCTTTTGCGTATTTCAACTCTTCGGTTAATTTTTTTATTTCGGCGTCTTTGTCGATAAGATTTTCCAAAGGAATAAAATATTCTACTTTTTTTATGATAAAAGGCGATACATTTTCCGGTTTTTCATTTACTTCGGAAATTTTTTCAATTCCGCTTAAACGAATTATAATGCTTTCAAAGGTTTGCTTATAGCTGTTGTTATTGTCTTTGTACAGAAGATTTAACTTTGTTTTAAACGGAATATTTTTTTCTTTTCGGATGTTTCTTATTTGCGTAATTATATCTTTTGCAATCTCAAAATCGGATAACATCTCGGAGTCGAAAGGTTTCGTTGAAGGCATTTCGGAAATCATAATACTTTCACCCGGTTTTCGTTCTTTGATGCTTTGCCATAATTCTTCCGTTATAAAAGGCATAAACGGATGTAAAATACGCAATAATTTATCAAAAATATCAATAATTTCAGAATAGCTTACGGCATCAATCGGTTTTTGGTATTCCGGCTTTATGATTTCGAGAAGCCACGATGAGAATTCATCCTTAAACAGGCGATAAACGGTCATTAATGCTTCCGAAAGTTTAAAATTGTCGTATAATTCATCAAGTTTTGCGGTTTGTTCGTTAAATTTTTCTTTAAACCATTGCAAAGCATGTTTTGCGTGTTCGGGTTGCGGTATGTTTTTGTCAATTTCCCACGATTGTGTAAGACGAAATGCATTCCAAATTTTATTTGAGAAATTTCGACCTTGCTCGGGTAAATTGTCGTTATACAGCAAATCGCCGCCTGCGGGTGAGCACAGCATCATACCGAAACGTACGCCGTCGGCACCGTATTTTTTTATCAAATCAAGCGGGTCGGGTGAATTTCCGAGCGATTTCGACATTTTTCGTCGTTTCTCGTCTCTTACCATACCGGTAAAATATACGTTTTTGAAGGGTAAGTCGTTGCGAAATTTATATCCGGCAATAATCATTCGGGCAACCCAGAAAAAAATAATATCGTGTCCGGTAGCCAAAACATCGGTCGGGTAGTAGTAGTTAATTTCCGGGTTGTCGGGTTCGTTAATTCCGTTAAAAACGGAAACAGGCCACAACCACGATGAAAACCATGTATCAAGCACATCTTCGTCTTGATGTAAATCTTCGGCTTTCAGGTTTTGATTGCCGGTTTTTTCTTTTGCAAGTTCAAGGGCTTTTTCAATTGTTTCGGCAACAACAAAATCGTTACTGTTCGGCAGGTAATATGCCGGAATGCGATGTCCCCACCAAAGTTGTCGGGATATATTCCAATCGCGGATGTTTTCCATCCAGTGGAAATAGGTGTTTTTGAATCGTTCGGGCGAGAAACGAATTTTGTTGTTTTTCACGTTTTCAACTGCCGGTTTTACAAGTTCGTTCATTTTCAAAAACCATTGCATCGAAAGTTTCGGCTCAATGGGTACGTTTGTTCTTTGCGAATAGCCGACACGATTGACATAGTCTTCGATTTTAACCAAATTACCGGATTTATCCAAATCGGCGATTATGGATTTTCGCAAGTCGAAACGGTCAATTCCTTCATAAATTCCGGCTTCTTTGCTTATGGTTCCGTCATCGTTAAAAATATCAATAACCTGCAAATTGTGTTTTTGCCCGAGCATATAGTCGTTTTCGTCGTGTGCCGGCGTAACTTTTAAGGCACCGGTTCCGAATTCAATATCAATATAATCGTCAAAAATTATCGGAACTTCTCGGTTTACGAGCGGGATAATTGCCTTTTTTCCTTTCAGGTGCTTGTATCTGTCGTCATTCGGATGCACGCATACACCGGTATCGCCGATAATAGTTTCGGGACGGGTGGTGGCTATGGTAATAAATTCTTCCGTACCGGCAATTTGATATTTTACGTAGTAAAGTTTTGATTGCTCATCTTTATAGTCAACTTCTTCGTCCGAAACAGCTGTTTTTGCTTTCGGATCCCAGTTTACCATTCGTATGCCGCGGTATATCAAACCTTCATTATAAAGGTCAATAAAAACTTTTATAACACTTTGATATAAATCATCGTCGAGAGTAAATTTTGTTCTGTCCCAATCGCATGAAGCCCCGAGTTTTTTAAGCTGTTCCAAAATAATTCCGCCGTGCTTGTGTGTCCATTCCCAAGCGTGTTCCAG
>CAZCPV010000124.1:0-329 GCA_964500765.1 uncultured Draconibacterium sp. | reverse complement strand
TCTTGTTTTTTAATTCCTTCTTCGGCAAGTTTGTTTACCACTTTTGCTTCGGTGGCAATGGAGGCATGGTCGGTTCCCGGCACCCAACAGGCATTTTTGCCTTGCATACGGGCACGCCTGATAAGAATATCCTGAATGGTATTATTCATAATATGTCCCATGTGCAATACGCCGGTTACGTTAGGCGGCGGAATAACGATTGTGAAGGGTTCTCTGCCGTCGGGAACAGATTTAAACAGCTTATTGTCAAGCCAATATTTATACCATTTGTCCTCGGTTTTTTGAGGATTATAATTTGTTGAGGTTTCACTCATTTGAAATGCTGTTTT
>CAZCPV010000123.1:3572-9308 GCA_964500765.1 uncultured Draconibacterium sp. | reverse complement strand
TGTAGCATCTGCCGGCATTACTATGGTGTTGCATTTGTCGGCTAATTTTTGTATCTCACCGAAACGCATTGATACAGGCGTATTGGTCAATACAATTTCTGCTCCTTCTTCACAAGCTCTTTCCGCAACTTTCCAGGCCAATGATTTATCATTTAATGCTCCGAAAATTATTCCTTTTTTCCCTTTTAATAAGTTATACATCTTTTTTAAATTTATATTTACGCTGCAAAGATAATAACAATCTTAATTTTTTATGTTTTTTAACACATTTTAAGACTTCATGATTTTTAGGAATAAATATATCAAATGTTTTAATTCGGCTTTTATTTTTATTTTTGTGTAAAATTCAGATAAAACAAAGCTATGCATATTACAACCGTCGATTGGCTGATTATTGCCGTATATTTTTTAATAAGTCTCGGTATCGGATTATTTATGTCCAAAAGGGCAGGTAAAGGAATGAATGATTTTTTCCTCAGCGGCAGAAAACTGCCTTGGTATATTGCCGGAACAAGTATGGTTGCCACGACTTTTGCTGCCGATACGCCGCTTGCGGTTACTGAACTCGTTGCAGAACACGGGATTGCCGGTAACTGGTTGTGGTGGAATATGTTGTTCGGCGGTATGCTTACGGTTTTCTTTTTTGCAAAACTTTGGCGACGTTCCGGAATTATTACCGATGCAGAATTTGTAAGTATCCGTTATTCCGGAAAAGCAGCACACTTTCTTCGCGGTTTCAGAGCTGTTTACATCGGTATTTTTATGAATACAATCGTAATTGCTTGGGTAAACCTTGCCATGGTGAAAATATTAACGGTTATGTTTCCGGAATTAACGATTTTCGGTCATTCAAGTTTTAATTTTTTCGGTATGGAAATCAGCTCTCAACTGATTGCCGTTGCCGGATTAATGCTTTTTACAACCTTATATTCCGCATTATCCGGATTATGGGGTGTTTCTCTTACGGACAGTTTCCAATTTATTATTGCCATGACGGGAAGTATTATTCTTGCCATTTTTGCAGTAAGGAATGTTGATGTCGGGGGTATTCAGGGATTAAAAGAAAAATTGCCGGAATGGAGTTTCGATTTTTTCCCTTCAATCGGAAATCACGGAAAAGAAGCCGAAAGTATCGGAGCTTCGGGAATTTTGAAAATGAGTGTTACTGCATTTATTGCCTATCTCGGTGTTCAGTGGTGGTCGAGTTGGTATCCGGGTGCCGAACCGGGCGGCGGCGGCTATATTGCTCAACGGATGATGTCGGCAAAAAATGAAAAACATTCGGTTCTGGCAACTTTATGGTTTCAAATTGCACATTATGCTTTGCGACCCTGGCCTTGGATAATCGCCGCTTTTGCCGCATTAATCCTTTATCCCGATGCCGGAGACAAAGGAGCTTCTTATGTTATGCTTATTCGCGATTTAATGCCTGCCGGATTACTCGGTTTGTTACTTGCCGCATTTTTGGCGGCTTATATGTCAACTGTTGCATCGCAAACAGTATGGGGAACTTCATATATAGTTAACGATTTTTATAAACCCTTTATTAACAAAAAAGCCGGTGAAAAGCAATATGTAAAAGTTTCAAGAATAACAACTTTTATATTAATGATATTTGCGTTGTTTATCACTACTCAATTTGATAAAATCAGCGATGCTTGGAAATTTGTTTTGGCAATGAGTGCCGGCATAGGGTTAGTATTGTTATTAAGATGGTTCTGGTGGCGGGTAAATGCTTGGTCGGAAATTTCGGCAATGATTGCACCTTATATTATATACCCTGTTTTAAGATACGGTTTTAAATTAGATGTTTTATCCGGAGATTTTGAGTTAAGTTTAATCTTGATTGTAATATGGTCAACGATTGTATGGATAAGTGTTACGTTTTTAACAAAACCGGACGAAGAAGAAAAATTAAAATCATTTTATAAAAAAATACATCCAGGCGGTGCGGGCTGGCATAAAATATCTGCAGAAATGCCTGAAGTAAAAGGCGATACCGGTTACGGAAGATTATTTGTAAATTGGTTTGCCGGAAGTATTATGGTAATGTTTGCTTTGTTCGGTATCGGGAAAATTATTTTTGCCGAATACTTAACAGGTTTTATTTTTATTGCAGTTTCGATAATTTTGGGCTTTGTTATTTCGTATAATCTGTCTAAAAGTAATTTATCTGAAATAAACTCATTCAGTTCATCTTCCGAGAAAATTGAAAAATAACAGAAAAAAAATACTCATTGCACCGCTTAATTGGGGACTGGGGCATGCCGTCAGAGATATTCCCCTGATATATAAATTAATTGAAAATAACTTTGAAGTAATGATTGCCGGAGAAGGTGCATCCGGTGAATTGTTAAAGAAAGAATTTCCCGAACTTAAATATATCCCTCTTTCTTCTTTTTCAATTTCATATTCGAAAAATCAATTTTTAGTTTTAAAATTATTCTTGCAAATTCCGAAAATTATTGTCGGTATTAGAAAGGAACACAGTAAGTTACAAGATATTATAAAAAAGTATAATCCGGATATAATTATTTCCGATAACCGATACGGATTGTATTCCGATAAGATTCCGTCGATTTTTATATCGCATCAAATTTTTCCGGTTTTACCGAAATCATTGAAAATTTTTGAAAAAATAATTTATAAGATACATCAAAAAAGAATACAAAAATTTGATAAATGCCTTATTCCCGATTTTAAAGACAATCCGAATTTGTCCGGTAATTTATCGCATAAATATAAACTTCCCGACAAGTTTGCTTTTATCGGAATATTGTCTCAATTTGAATACAATAAAGAAGAAACCGGAAAATACGATTATGATATTGCGGTAATTCTTTCCGGACCCGAACCGCAACGAACAATTTTTGAAAATATTATAAAAAAACAATTAACACATTATAATGGAAATGTGTTGATTGTTTCGGGTAAGCCGGATACCGATTTTAAGAAAAAGGATAAAAACATAACTTCGGTTAATCATCTTACAAGACCGGAAATGCAAAAAATAATTTTATCGTCCGAAGTTATAATAAGTCGTGCGGGTTACACAACGATTATGGATTTGGTTAAATTAAAAAAATCGGCAATTCTTGTTCCCACACCCGGACAAACAGAGCAGGAATACCTTGCCGATTATTTAAAAAATAAAGATTTGTTTGTTTTTAAGAAACAGTGTGATTTTAATTTAAAAACGGCTTTAAAGGAATTGGAATTATTAGACTTTAACAATAAAGTGTTTGCAAAATCAACCTATGATAATTTTATTTATATCGTTGAATCTGTAAATTAATCTGAATTTAAGGCAATATCCTTTGATTATTAAAACTTAATACTTATCTTTGCAGCCGAAAATGAAGATAAGAAGAAATTGAGGGGACTGACAGTCCCCTGTTTTATTAAAAAAAATTGAAGTATTCAAAAGAAAATATTATAAAACTGTTTGAAGACATTCTGAAAGATGAAAGTGAAGGATTAACAGGTAAGGAAATTTTTTTAACGGATGTTAAAATTTCCGGAGACAACAGAATAACCGTATTAATTGACAGTTTTGAAGGGATAAAGATTAAAGATTGTGCATTAATAAGTAAGAAAATTGAACAACATCTTGACAGAGAAAAAGAAGATTTTGAACTTGTTGTTTCTTCTGCCGGATTGGACAATCCTTTTACGGTTTATAAACAGTATGAAAAAAATATCGGAAAATTAATTAAAATCTTAACATCAGACGGTAAAAAAATAAAAGGAAGATTAATATCAATATTTGAAGATAAAATTGAAATTGAACCTGAAATTAAAAAAAAGAATATAAAAATCGAAAAAGAAAATATAACGGTGGCATTTAATCTTATAAAAGAAGCTAAAGTTGTTATAACTTTTTAATACATAGTGCAATGGATAATATGAATTTAATAGATACGTTTGCAAGTTTTAAAGAAAACAAAGACATAGACAGAGTAACTATGATGGGTGTTTTGGAGGAAGTTTTTCGCAGTATGTTTGAAAAACAATTCGGGACATCCGAAAATTTTGATTTTATTATAAATATTGACAAAGGAGACTTTGAGATATGGCGAAATCGAGAAGTTGTAGCCGACGGAGAAGTTGAAGACCCTAATTTGCAAGTAGCAATCAGTGAGGTACATAAAGTAGATCCTGATTATGAAATAGGTGAAGAATTTGCCGATGAAGTAAAATTAGAAGACTTCGGAAGAAGAAGTATTTTGTCGTTGCGTCAAAATTTATCTTCCAAAATTTTGCAGTTGGAAAGAGAAAGTGTTTACGAAAAATATAAAGACAAAGTCGGTGATATTGTAACCGGTGAAGTTTATCAAGTTTGGAAAAAAGAAATGCTTGTTCTTGACGACGAAGAAAATGAAATGATATTGCCGAGAAGCGAACAAATTCCTTCTGATTTTTTCCGTAAAGGAGATACTTTGAGAGCCGTAATTGAGCGTGTTGACATGAAAAATAATACACCTTTAATTATTATTTCAAGAACATCTCCTAAATTTCTTGAACGTCTTTTTGAATTGGAAGTTCCCGAAATATATGACGGATTGATTACTATTAAAAAAATTGTAAGAGTTGCCGGCGAAAGAGCAAAAGTTGCCGTAGAATCGTATGACGACAGAATTGATCCCGTCGGTGCATGTGTAGGAATGAAAGGTGCAAGAATTCACGGAATTGTAAGAGAATTACGTAACGAAAATATTGATGTTATAAATTATTCGGAAAATTTAAAACTATATATTCAAAGAGCATTAAGTCCCGCAAAAATTAAAAATATAAAAATTCTGGAGGAAGAAAAAAGAGCAGAAGTTTTTTTGGATCCCGAAGAAGTTTCAA
Source organism: uncultured Draconibacterium sp. (assembly GCA_964500765.1). Lineage (GTDB taxonomy): Bacteria > Bacteroidota > Bacteroidia > Bacteroidales > JAADGE01 > JAADGE01. The sequence goes on along the minus strand of CAZCPV010000123.1, from coordinate 4,457 downwards.
AAGCCATAGGAAAAGGCGGATTAAATATTAAATTGGCAGGAAAATTGGTCGGATATGAGATTGATGTTTTCAGAGATGTTGATGATAGTGAATTGGAAGATGATGTTGATATAATGGAATTTAACGATGAAATTGATGAATGGGTATTAGAAGCATTTAAAGAAATAGGATGTGATACCGCCAAAAGTGTATTAAATATTCCGAGAGAAGAATTAATTAAAAGAACCGATCTTGAAGAAGAAACGGTTGATTCGGTTATTAAAATATTGAAAAGCGAATTTGAAGATAACAAAGAATAAAGTTTTGATACAGAAAAATTTATATTAATATTGCACTTACAGTGCCGGTTCTGTACTCATAAAATAGAAAAAAATTGTTTAAACATTTGTAAAATTATATGGCAGAAGTTAAAAAAAGCAAACGGCTTGCACAAATTGCCCGAGAACTTAATGTAGGTATCCCGCATCTGATTGAACACCTTAAAAATAATGATATTAAGGTAGATGAGAGACCGAATGCAAAAGTTTCTCAAGAAGGATATGAACTGCTTTTAGAAAAATTCAGCTCTGACAAGAAAGTTAAAGAAGAATCCGAAAAGATTATCCAAAAAAAGAGAGAATCGGAAATTGAAGAAGAAGCTCAAATTCAGGAAGAAATTGAAGATTCTGTTTCGGAACCCATAAAAGAAGAACCTGCCGAAGATAAACCTGAGAAAGTTACAGAAAAAACAGCTTCAGAAAAGAAAAAAGAAAAGAAAGAACCCAAAGCCGAAAACAAAGCAAAACCTAAAAATACCGAAATTGAAAAACCAAAAACAGATTCGGTAATACAAGAAAAAACGCCGACTGAAAAAAATAAGGATAAAGTTCTTGAAAAAGAAAAAGA
>CAZCPV010000123.1:0-3472 GCA_964500765.1 uncultured Draconibacterium sp. | reverse complement strand
AAGAAAAAACGCCGACTGAAAAAAATAAGGATAAAGTTCTTGAAAAAGAAAAAGAAGATACGAATACACCTAAAATAGTCGGTAAAATTGATTTAAACTCAATTAACACAAAAACAAAACCCGACTCTAAATCCAAAAAAGAAAAAGCAGCAGAAAAAGAAAAAAGAAAAAAAGCTGCTGAAGAAGCCGCTTTAAAAGCTAAGGAAGAAAAAATTAAAGAAGCACAAAGAAAAGAGGAAGAAGCAAAACAAAAAATAGAAGCAGAAAAACAAGCTGCCATAGATAAAAAGAAGGAAGAAGCAGAGAAAAATTTTATAAAAACAGAGTTTACAGAACTTAAAAAACCCAAAATTCTCGGTAAAATTGAAATAAAAGAAGAACCGAAACCTCAAAAAAATAAAAACAAACACGGAACTGTTTCCGATAATAAAAAAAGAAAAAGAAAACGAACCAGAATAAGAAAACCCGTTGCTGCGGGTAAAGTTGTTCCCGGAACCGTACAAAAGAAAGCTCATTCGAATCCTAATAAATTTAAAAAACGTCCCGAAGTAAGTGAGGAAGATGTCCAAAAACAAGTTCGTGAAACACTTGCAAAGCTGACAAATAAGACTAAAAAATCCGGAGTTGGTTACAGAAAACAAAAACGGGAAGAAAAACAACAACAAATTCAAGAACAACTTGAACAACAAGAAAAAGAAAAATCAATTCTTAAAGTAACCGAATTTATTTCTGCCAATGAACTTGCAAAGTTAATGAATGTTGGTGTGAATGAGATTATTGCTACCAGTTTTGAATTGGGGAAAATGGTTACCATAAATTCTCGCTTGGATGCGGAATTAATTGCAATTATTGCCGAAGAATACGGTTTTGAAATTGAATTTATTTCAGCAACCGAAGCCGATATTGTAGAAGAAATAATTGATAATGAAGATGACTTAAAACCCCGTCCGCCCATTGTTACGGTAATGGGACATGTTGACCACGGAAAAACTTCTTTACTCGATTTTATTCGTAAAGCAAATGTTATTGCCGGAGAAGCCGGCGGAATTACTCAACATATAGGAGCATACAGTGTAGAACTTAAAGACGGACAAAGAGTTACTTTCTTAGACACCCCCGGGCACGAAGCATTTACCGCAATGCGTGCAAGAGGAGCAAAAGTAACCGATATAGCAATTATAATTATTGCTGCCGACGATAATATTATGCCGCAAACCGAAGAAGCAATAAGCCATGCAAAAGCAGCCGATGTTCCTATTATATTTGCAATAAATAAGATAGATAAACCCGAAGCCGACCCCGAAAGAATTAAACAAGAATTGGCAGAAAGAAATTTATTAATTGAAGCATGGGGCGGAAAATATCAATCTGCTGATATCTCTGCTAAAAAAGGAGAAAATGTTGACGCTTTGTTGGATGAAGTAATTTTAGCTGCCGAAATGCTTGAATTGAAAGCAAATCCGGACAGACCGGCTAAAGGAACCGTAATCGAAGCTGAACTGGATAAAGGAAGAGGTTATTTATCAACTATTTTAGTGTCAACCGGAACCTTAAAAGTCGGCGATATTATTTTAGCAGGTGCTCATTCCGGCAAGGTAAAAGCAATGTTTGACGAACGAAACAACAGAGTTAAAGAAGCCGGGCCCTCAACACCCGTTCAAATATTAGGATTAGACGGTGCTCCTCAAGCGGGAGAAATGTTCTATGTTATGAAAAATGAAAAAGAGGCAAGAGAAATTTCAGACAGAAATAAACGAATTCAACGAGAACAAACCCTCCGAACACATAAACATATTACGCTTGACGAAATCGGAAGAAGATTACAACTCGGTAATTTTCAGGAAATTAATATTATTATCAAGGGAGATGTTATCGGTTCGGTTGAAGCTGTTGCCGATTCGCTTATTAAACTCGGCACCGAAGAAATACAAGTAAATGTGATACATAAAGGTGTAGGACAAATTTCAGAAGCCGATGTAATGTTAGCTTCGGCTTCCGATGCAATTATTATCGGCTTCCAAGTTCGTCCGGCTCTGGCAGCTAAAAAATTAGCCGAAAAAGAAGAAATTGACATTAGATTGTATTCTATTATATATCAAGCGATTGAAGAACTTAAAGCGGCTATGGAAGGCATGCTTTCTCCCGAAATAAAAGAAGAAGTAACAGCAACGGTTGAAATACGCGAAGTCTTTAAAATTACAAAAGTCGGTAAAGTTGCAGGTTGTTTTGTGCTTGACGGAAAAATTTCAAGAGACGATAAAGTCCGCTTAATTCGTGAGGGCATCGTAAAATATGACGGCGAACTCGGCTCTTTAAAACGTTATAAAGATGATGTAAAAGAAGTTACGACAGGAATGGAATGTGGATTAAATATTGAAAATTTTAACGATATTAAAGTGGGAGATATTGTTGAAGCATACCGAACAACGGAAACTGCAAGAAAATTATAACAAAAATTTTATCATAAATATATGCTCTGTATCTTTGCAGGGCATTTTTTTTGAAATTTAAGAAATAAAAACATGGCAAATTTACCCGGAATACCCAAAGGAACAAGAGATTTTTCACCCGAAATTACGGCAAAAAGAAATTATATTTTCGATACGATTAAAAACGTGTTTAAAAAATTTGCTTTTAAACAAATAGAAACACCGGCAATGGAAAACCTTTCAACACTTACCGGAAAATACGGCGAAGAAGGCGATAAACTTTTGTTCAAAATATTAAATTCGGGAAATTTTCTTAAAAAAGTAAGCGATACCGAATTGCATAAAAGAAATACCGCCGAACTTTCTTTCCTGATTGCCGAAAAAGGGTTGCGATACGACCTTACCGTCCCATTTGCCAGATACGTTGTGCAACATCAAAACGAAATAACATTTCCGTTTAAGCGATTTCAAATTCAGCCGGTTTGGCGTGCCGACCGCCCGCAAAAAGGCAGATACCGAGAATTTTACCAATGCGATGCCGACATTATCGGAAGCAATTCTTTGTTGAACGAATTTGAAATCGCTCAAATGATTGACGAAGTGTTTACAAAGTTAAACTTGAAAGTTACGATAAAAATTAATAATCGGAAACTGCTTGCCGGAATTGCCGAACGTATCGGACACCCCGATAAACTTATAGAACTTACTGTTGCAATTGACAAGTTGGATAAAATAGGGCATGAAAAAGTTTACGATGAGTTGAGAGAAAATAATTTTTCGGAAGATGCACTTAATTTGCTTGAACCTATATTAAATTTAGGCGGAAATTTTGACGACCAAATGCAGTGCATCGAAAAATTTCTCGGCGAAACCGAAATCGGAATTACCGGAATATCCGAAATACAAGAACTTTTTGATTATATCGATAACTTTAATTTCAATAATAACATACAGCTTGATTTAACTTTGGCAAGAGGGCTGAACTACTATACCGGTGCTATTTTTGAAGTTGTTTCCGATGAAATACAAATAGGAAGTATTTG
>CAZCPV010000122.1:0-9311 GCA_964500765.1 uncultured Draconibacterium sp. | reverse complement strand
TCCCAAGATTTATTCAGAAAATTTTCGGGTAATTCAAAATTATAGAATTGTATTTGCTTTTCTTTTACCTCTGTTTTTGATAAATCATCTCTGAACATCTGCAAAAGAGTTGATTTACCGGAACGACGCAAGCCCGTTATAACCTTGATAATATCTTTATTCTTATAAGAAAACAACTTATCAATATATTCTTTTCTTATAATTCGTTTTTTCATTTTACAAAGATACACTAAATATTATCAAAACTTGCAAAAAATGTAAGTTTTGATAATATTTAATTTGCTGATTATCCTTTTTTGCGTGACGCAGACTGTTAAAGCAAAAGTAAACGGTTAAGAACCAACTACTTTAAACAAACTCCCTGACATCTACCTCAAAAACCCAACCGCTTTTTCCAATGCACGTTCAATACCCGAAGCATCCGTACCGCCGGCACTTGCAAAATGAGCGGGACCGCCGCCGCCGCCTTTTATTTCTTTTGCAATTTCACGAATAATTTGCCCGGCATTTAAGTTTTTTTCTTTTATCAAACTATCCGAAATCATTACAACGAGATTAACTTTTCCGTTATTTTCGGCGGCGGCAACAAAGAACAAATTTTCAATTTCGCCTTTTAATTGAAATGCCAAATCTTTTAATTGTTGTGCAGTTGCACCTTCGATTTTTTCCGAAATAACATTAATTCCGTTTATTTCTTTTAAAGAATTTTTGATTGTTTGTTTCAGGTGCTTTGTTTTTTCTTTTTCAAATTTTTCGAGTAAGGATTTATTTTCCTTATTTTCATTGAGCACTTTTTCGATGCTTTCTTTTATATTCTTTGAGCTTTTAATAAGTTGTTTTACTTCTTTAAATGCTTTTAATTCCCGGAAAATATAATTTTCGGATTCAATCGAAGTAATCGCTTCTATACGTCGTATGCCGGCAGCTACGGCACTTTCCGAAAGGATCTTAAAAAATCCGATTTTTCCGGTTGCCGACACATGATTTCCGCCGCAAAGCTCTATTGAATCGCCGAATTTTATGACACGCACCACATCGCCGTATTTTTCGCCGAACAATGCCGTTGCCCCCATTTTTTTTGCTTCGGGCATGGGTACGGCACGTTTTTCTTCCAAAGGAATATTTTCGCGTATTTTTGCATTTACGATTCGTTCTGTTTTTTCAATCTCTTCATCGGTCATTTTTTTAAAATGCGAAAAATCAAATCGCAAACGTTTCTCGTCAACCAAAGACCCTTTTTGTTCGACATGACTGCCCAAAACATCTTTTAATGCTTTGTGCATAAGGTGTGTTGCCGAATGGTTTGCCGTTGTCAACTCTCGTTTTGTGCGATTTACAACCGCTTTAAACGTTCCGTTTATGTTTTCGGGCAAATTTTCGGTATAATGAATAATAACCCCGTGTTCTTTTTGGGTATCAATAATATACGTCTTTTGTCCGTCTGTTTCAATATATCCCGTATCGCCTACCTGTCCACCGCTTTCGGCATAAAAGGGTGTATAATTAAAAACCAAATGGTAAATTTCTTTATTTTTTTCTTTTACTTTTCGGTAGCGTGTTATTTTAAGTTCGGTTTCTAAATGGTCATAACCGATAAATTCTTCGGTATCATCTTCCAAAACCGTAATCCAGTCGCCTTTATCGGAAGACGCATCGGCTTTTGAACGTTTTTTTTGTTCCGCCATGGCTTCATCGAAATCTTTTTTGCTGATAATTAAATCGTGTTCTTTCAGAATAAGTTCGGTTAAACCGTAGGGGAACCCGTAGGAATCAAAAAGCGTAAAGACATCTTTTCCGTTAACAACTTTATAGCCGTTTTTTTTGGTTTCGGCAATTATTCCGTCGAGCATACGAATACCGGTTTCCAAGGTTCGCAAAAATGAAATTTCTTCTTCGCGAATAACATTTTTTATTATTTGTTTTTGCGAAATAAGTTCGGGAAATGCCGAGCCCATACTTTCTGCCAATATATCAACCATTTGATTTATAAAAGGTTCTTTTATGTTCAAAAAAGAATATCCGTAACGAACGGCACGTCGCAAAATTCTTCGAATAACATATCCGGCACCGGTATTTGAGGGAAGTTGCCCGTCGGAAATTGAGAACGAAACGGCACGCAGATGGTCTGCAATAACACGCATGGCAACATCGGTATCTTTATCTTTTCCGTATGTTTTTCCGGAAATTTCTTCAATTTTTTTAATTAAAACTTGAAAAATATCGGTATCATAATTAGATTTTTTTCCTTGCACAACCATACACAAACGTTCAAATCCCATTCCGGTATCGATATGTTTTGCCGGCAAATCTTCCAATTTACCGTTGCTTTTTCTGTTGTATTGAATGAAAACCAAATTCCAAATTTCGATAACCAAGGGATGGTCTTTATTTACCAATTCTCTTCCGGGAATTTTTGCTTTCTCATCTTTGTCTCTTAAATCAATATGAATTTCGGAACACGGACCGCAAGGACCGCTTGCACCCATTTCCCAAAAGTTGTCTTTTTTATTTCCGTAAAGTATGTGATTTTCGGGAAGAAACTTTTTCCAATACGATTTTGCTTCTTCATCGGCTTTTGTGCCGTCTTCTTTTGCTCCTTCAAAAACCGTAGCATACAAGTTTTCTTTGTTAATTTTCAACACATCGGTAAGGTATTCCCAAGCCCATTCAACGGCTTCTTTTTTAAAATAATCGCCGAAAGACCAGTTTCCGAGCATTTCGAACATAGTATGGTGATAGGTGTCGTGCCCTACTTCTTCCAAATCGTTGTGTTTTCCGGATACGCGCAAGCATTTTTGAGTATCGGCAACACGTTTTGCGGGGCTTTCGGCTTCGCCGAGAAATACTTCTTTAAATTGATTCATTCCGGCATTTGTAAACATTAATGTCGGGTCATTTTTTATCACCATCGGTGCCGAGGGTATGATTTTATGTTGTTTTGATTTGAAAAAATCTAAAAATGATTGTCTTATTTCGCTTGATGTCATAGTATTATCTGTTATTATAAGATGTGTCAAATAAAAATATCTTTTAATCTGCAAAAATGTAAAATTATATTTAAAGATATATCAAATTTACGCAATTTCTTAGTTTTCTTTTTTGCAATAATCGATAAACTTAATTTGAAAAGTAAACAAAATCTGAAATCTCAAAAAAAATGTCTTTGAAATAAGATTAAATAAACATATTTTCCCTATTTTGCAGCTAAATTTTTCAGGTGCGAAAAAAATATAAAAATATTTTTTATCTTATTTTAAAAATTGCTGTTTCAATTTTTGCTTTCCTGTACATATATCTGAAAATAAGAAACTTATCATTTTCAGAATTTCACTTTCCTCCCCTAAATTTGTATTCTTATTTTATGTTTGCCGTTGCAATTTTATTAATGCCCGTAAATTGGTTTATTGAAACAGTAAAGTGGCGATTTTTGATTCAAAAAATTGAAAAGACAAGTTTCGTAAAGGCGTTTAAAGCCGTTTTATCGGGAATTTCTTTTGCTCTTATTTCACCGAACAGAATCGGCGAATTAGCCGGCAGAGTTTTTATTTTAAAAAAAGAAAACAGAGGAAAAGCCGTTTTTATTACGGCTGTCGGAAGTTTAAGTCAAATGCTGATTACTTTAATCGTCGGTATTTTTTTCGGACTTTTTGCTCTTTTCTTTTTTTCGGAAAAATTGCAGGTAATTAGTTCGGAACAATTGTTTTATCTTAAAATTGTTTCTCTTGCTTCGGTTGTTTTCGGTTTATTATTTCTTTTCAATTTAAAATATTCGGTTGTTTTTTTAAAAAAGATAAGAGTTAAAAATAAGTTTATAAAATATATTGAAATCGTATCGGAATATTCAACAACTGAACTTCTGAAAGTTTTACTGTTCAGCTTTTTAAGATACTTGATTTTTTCATTTCAATTCATATTGCTATTGTATTTTTTTGATGTTAAAATTCCGGTAACGGAGGCATTTACGGGTATTGCTCTTACCTATTTGCTGAGTTCTCTTGTGCCGGTATTAAGTATTTTGGAAATAGGGATAAGAGGAACAGCGGCTATTTTATTTTTGGGAATGTTTTCCGAAAATATTCCGGGAATTTTATCTGCGGTTGCTGTTTTGTGGTTTATTAATTTAGCTGTTCCGGCTATAATAGGAACCGTTATCTTTTATCGAACAAAAATTTAGACTCTTCGTATTAAATTATTCGTCGTTATTTTCCGACTGATTATCCGTATTTTTATTTGTCTTTTTTAATTCTTCAAGTTTATTTGCCAATAAATCTTTTTCTGCAGAAACAGATTTTAATCTTTCGTCTAATTCAGCAATTCTTTTTTGCAACTCTTGTTTTTCTTGTTCTTCAATATCCGATTTATCTCGAGTTTCTTCAATCAATTGAGACCTTTGAATATTTATTTGAATAGTTGCTATGGTTGATGCTAAAGTTTCAGCTATTTTTTCTACAAAATTAATTTTGTATTGCGGAAATACGTTTATTGAAGCAAGTTCTATTACTCCGTATGCTTTTTGATTAAGAATTAAAGGAACCAAAAGGATACTTTTTGGATTTTCTTTTCCCAGTCCGGAAGATATTTTTATATAATTTTCCGGGACATCGGTAATAAAAATGGTGTCTTTTTCAAGGAAACATTGTCCGACCAAATTTTCTCCGGGTAAAATTCTTTGTTCAAAGAACTTATGACGGTCATAAGCATAAAAACCGGTTAATTCTAATACTCGTTCTTCAATATTCTCTTCATTTAAAATATAAATTCCTCCTATTTGAGCATCTGTGTATCTGGTTAGTTTGTTGATACTTACAAGCGAAAATTCTTCGAGTGTTTTACTGTGTTCTCGAATTAAATCATTAAACTCGGACAAGCCCTGTGCCGACCAGCTGCGTTCTTCATTTTCTTTTCTTCGTATTTCTTCATATTTAGATGCCTCGGCTAAACTGTCTCTCATAGCCAACAATGAAGCTCCCAAAACATCTTTTTCTCCGCTTATTTTAAAGAAACTTCTGAAGTTTCCTCGTTCTATTTCTTTTGCAAATTCTGCTTTTTGTTTAAGTCCCGTAATTAAGCTGTTTAAAGCTTCACCCATTTGACCGATTTCGTCGGTAGAAGATTTAATAGTTTGAGAAGGTAATTCTCCGTCAGACATTTTTCTGATAATTTTATTTATATATTTTATCGGAAAAATGGTTGCATTAGCCATTAAAAATGCAATAATAATTACAATAACAAGTAATATAATTCCGGAAAGAAAAATACGATTAGTAAATGTTTGAAATGACTTTTCAATTTTTAAATTGTATGAAAGCAATAAGTCATTTTCAGTCTCATACATTTCATCAATTTGTGATTTTATATTATCCGCTAAATCGGGTAAGGGGTTACCTTCTTTTATTCTATTAACATATAAAGCATTAAAATTGTCAATATCGTATGCCGACGATGAATTCAATTGATTAATAATATCCGTTTCTTGGGAAAAATAGCTGTCGGCAAGTGTAAAAATTTGATTTAATTTTTGCTGTTCTTCAGCAGTCCATTTTTTTGAAAGCTGATTAAGTTCATATTTTAATTGAGGGTATCCGTTTTGAATTATTTCTGTTAATCTTAATTTTTTCGGAGTATTGCTTTCTTTTTCAAATAAAACCCAATTCATTAAAAGATGTTTAGACTCAAATATTTGAAACGAAAATTTATTTAAGGAAGCCATTGACGGAACAATATTATCATTTACCTTTACTGCTAATTCTTCATTCTCTTTAAGTTTTTGATAGATAGTGAAATATGCAATAAAAAAAGCAAGAATTAAAATGCCGAATCCAAGCAAAAGTTTGGTTAAGATATTTAATCTGAACTTCGTTTTCAAAATTTTTTGATTTTAAAATGAATTACCAAAATTAATAATTATTTCGTATTTTCCTTTTTGTTTCAGCAATTTATTCTTCAAATCTTTTAACAAGTTGAAAAGAATCATTAAATTTTAAAATAAAAACATTTTTATTTTCAAAACCTCCGTGTGTATTTATTCTTTCAAAATTAAAATCATAAATTAATCCGCGGGAATTCGGAAAAGCATCTTCCGGAGATAAACAAAATTGAAAAATTCGACCGTATTTTCTCAAAGAATTTAAAAAATAACAGGCAATATCAAATCCTTGAAAAGAAAAATACGAAGGTTCTGTTTGATAGGTTGTTCGGTAAGTTTTTATAAAATTTTTAAGCTCGTAAGAATTATAGTCAGCATAAAAGGGCGAAACAAAAGCAAACGACAGTTTATTAAATACTGCGGAGTTAATATTTTGAAAATTTATCCAATTATCCGACCCTATTATTTCTGTTCGAATACTGTCATTGACAGCATAAAGCTTATCAATCACCTGTGTTACAAACACTTCATTATCGGAAGGAATATAAACAATATTATTAAGTTTTGGTTTCAATGCTTTATTAATTTCTGCTTGTTCTTTGTCCATCATTTTTATATCCGTGTCATATTTTATTATCTTAAAAACAGAGGTATCGGTATATGAACACAGGGAGTCATTAAGTGCAAAATGTTGTTTAAAACGATTTATTATTTTTTGTTGATTTTCGGAACCGTCATAAATCAATATCAGGTTCGTACTGTCATGATGTTGACTTAAAACTTTTGCAACTTTGTCTGTTTCTGCAGCAATTGACGGAACTACCTGAAAAACAAACGGATTGTTTTCCGACAAATACGTTTTTTTAGATAAAGGCGAAACTAAATTGATATGATGTTTCAGGGCATATTTTGATGCTGTTTTTACATTTCCGGAATAAACGGGACCGATTATCAAATCCACATTCGGATAATCTAATGATGCCATTATGTTTTTTACTTTTAAACTGTCATTTTGTGTATCAAAAACTTTCAGATTAACAGAAAGTCCCTGTTCTTTAACTTTTTGCAATGCCAATAAAAAGCCCTCGTAAAATTCGGTAAAGCGTTTGGTATTTTTATAAAACATCGGGTCTTTTTCCTTGTTGTACCTGCTTATGTAATATAAATTTTTTTCTAAAAAAAGAGGCAGGAGCAAAACCACATTAAAAGATTTATCTTTCTGATATTCAAACTGATGGCAAGGCGTAATTCCTTCTTCGGTAAAATATAAAGGGTCGTTAAGTCCTTTGTTTAATGTGTTATCAATCGTATCATTTACCTGCTGATTATTCAGGTCGGAATTTTTCGGAATTTTTAATTTCTGACCGACTTTAATCTCATTTTTCGCCTCCGGATTCAATTTCAGTATATCCTCAACCTTAACATTATATTTTCTTGATATTGAAAACAATGTATTACCTTCCTCAACAATATAAGTAAAATAATTCTCATTTTTATTTTCTTTATCTTCGGCTTTTTTAAAACTGTTCGGAATTTTTAAAATAACTCCTTCTCTTAAACCGTATTTTGTATCCGGATTAGTCTCTATAATTTCTTCAATACTGACAAAATATTTTTGTGAAAGAGAAAACAGAGTTTCACCTTTTTTTACTTTATGATAAAAAAAATCGGGCGATGTATCTTCCGGTTTTTTTATTTTTTTATAAGGAATTTTCAGCAGTTGTCCGGATTTTATATCATTGCTTGTCAGTCGATTAACTTTTTTTATTTCTTCTTGCCCTATATTGTATGCTTTGCTTAACGAATATAATGTTTGCCCTTGCTCAACCTTATGCAAATAGTATTTCTCGCCGTTAAGATTAACGATTTGATCGGAAATTTTGATCGGAATTTGAGCAAAAACAAAATTATTAAGCGTTAAAAAAAGGAATATTATAATGCCTGTTTGTTTCATTATAAATTAAAAAAGGTTAGAAAAATTTATTAAATTAAATATTTATGTGTTTTTATAAAAATTTACGTTTGCATTTATTTTTTTTGATATAAAAATCCATATCATTAATATTACAAATCCGAGAATAATAAAACTTGTAAATATTTTTACAAAATCATTTCCTGCATCTTTTGAAACAATAAATGCAAAAACCGTTAATAAAGGCAATGCCGAGATTAAAGCAAATATTTTGCCGATAATACCGTTTTTATAATAGTGAAAACTTAACAGGAACATAACAAAAGCTATACTCAACCACTTTAAACGAGTAATTACGAAAAGCATTTTTACAGGTTCGGAAAAATCGTTTCCGTTTAAGATATATTTCGTAATTTTAAACAATTCAATGTTTTCAAAGATATCACTCAAAAAAGCAATTACGGAAAAAACAATTGCAAGATTAAAAAAAATCTTATTATCTGTTTTTTTAATTTTTAACAATGTAAAAACCAACAAAGAAGAATAGAAAAGCATATATGCAAAATCAACGATATTTTGGTCGTTAACACCTTTTATTTCATTGTATTTAAGCTCATTATCCTGCATAAAAATATCTTTTACATCTTTACTGTTTTTCACAAACTCAAATTCTATAACGGGAGAATTAAAATTGCCTGTATTCAAAAAATATACATAGCTCATTAAAATTGACAAAATAATTAATCCGATTGCGGAAAAATGTACTAAAGATAATTTCTTCATAAATTGACAATTTGGTGTAAAAAACAAAAATAAAGATTCTGTCCGAAAAACAAAGTTTAATTCAAAAAAAAATGCTTGTTTCATTTACAAGCATTTCCCGTAATCAATATTTTTATTTTATATCTTTGATAAATTAAGATTCTTTTCTTCAATTAATTTTCTTAAATTTATCAGTGCATAACGCATTCTTCCGAGTGCCGTATTAATACTTACGTCTGTTTGTTCGGCAATTTCTTTAAAACTTAAATTTCCGAAATGTCGCAATAAAACGACTTCTTTTTGCTCGTCAGGCAAAATATCAACCAATTGCCGAACTTCTGAGGCAATTTGATCCTCAATAATTTCATCTTCGATGGTTGCGTCCGAAAATTTTCGTGAATTAAAAATATCTATATCCGGATTTTCGTCATTTGAATAAGTCGGCATTCTGGATTGTTTTCTGAAATAGTCAATTGTAAGGTTGTGAGCAATTCGTATAACCCAGGATACAAAAATACCTTGTTCATTATACTTACCTTTTCGTAAAGATTTAATTACTTTAATAAAAGTATCCTGAAAAATATCTTCGGCTAATTTCTCATTTTTAACAATAAAAAAGATGTAGGTATAAACACGTTCTTTGTGCCGATTAATAAGTGTTTCAAGTGCATTGGAATCTCCGCTCATAAATTTTTTTACAAGCTCTTTGTCTTTGAGTTTAGTTTTCATAGCATTCTCTTATTTTGGAATTAAAATAAAAGTAAAAATTTT
>CAZCPV010000121.1:0-9431 GCA_964500765.1 uncultured Draconibacterium sp. | reverse complement strand
GGATAGCTGTCGTTTGTTGATTGTGAAAGGTTTACATGATTATTGGGGTGGCAAAATTCATATTGTCCTTTTTCTTTTCCCATATATTCCAATGCCAAATTTGCAATTACTTCGTTGGCATTCATATTGGTTGAAGTTCCGGCACCGCCTTGTATCATATCAACAACAAAATGTTTTTTATGCTTTCCTTTTAAAAGCTCGTCGCAGGCAAAAACTATTGCATCTTTTAATTCGTCGGACAGTAATTCCAATTCGTTATTCGCCAGTGCCGCAGCTTTTTTTACCATGGCAAAAGCTGTTATTATCGAAGGGAAAAAGCTGATGTTAATTCCCGAGATATTAAAATTTTCTCTTGCCCGCAAAGTTTGTACGCCGTAATAAAATTCACCGGGAACATTTCGCCAACCGAGTAAGTCGTGTTCTTTTCGCGAGCGACCGGAGACATATTGTGCTCCTACGTTTATTAAACGAACGGCGGCATGACTCATTCGTCTGGAAATTATATGCGAAATTTCGGTAAATATTTTAATTGACAAATCGCCGTTTTTGCTTAAAAGTTTTTTTAATTTTTCGGAAGGAATAATATATATTTCCGATTTACACAGTGTTTTTGCCGATGTAGAATGAGGTGAGTCGTCAACAACGGCACCTTCGCCGATAAAATCGTATTTTTGAAATTGCGTAATATGAACAATTTCACCGAAAGCACTTTTTTTAAACAATTCAACACTGCCTTTTTTTATGACATAGATATTTTTTCGTTCAAAATGTTCTTCAAAAAGAATGCTGTCTTTTTCAAATTCTTTTATTTCGGTAATTGAGATTATTTCTTGTAATTCATTGTCGTTTAAACTTTGAAAAAGTTCTGTTTTTTTCAAAAATGCTTTAAGTTTTCCGTTTTCCATTTTTAGAAATTTTAGTAAAATAAAAGCGTAATTTACAAATAATTTTACGGTTTTATAATATTTTTTTGATTATTTCTTATATTTTTTTTAATTTTATATCAATTAAAAACACCGTTAAAATTTTAATTTTTAACCTATAAATTTATTTAAAATGAAAAAAGTATATTTTATTTTATTGGGTACGGTGTTTATGGTATTATCAACAATTTCCTGTAAAAAAGAAAACAACTTAATCGTAAATACGGGCGATACCTTGTGGGTACATAATATACCCCAAAGCGAAAAAGAACATTTTATTGACAATAAACCGTTGGCAGTGGGGAAAGACGGAACAATTTACTATTCTGCGGGCGGCGGTGTTTCAAATTATGATTATGAAAAAGTTTATGCTGTGAACGGTACGGACGGTTCGTTAAAATGGCAAAGTGATACTTTGGAAACTTGGTACACAAACAGTAATTTAATAATCGGAGATGACGGAAATATTTATGTTGCTTCATATACAAAACTTTATTGTATAAACCCGGAAAACGGAAATTTTAATTGGATATGGGAAGTTCCGCAAACCCTTAATTCAAACGGAAGCGATGTATATACATACGGAGAATTGGGAGCTTTGGCTTTGGCAAACAACGGCGATTTAATAATTAAAACCGCGGGCAGCGGGTCTTATTATCGTGCTTTGTATTGTATTAACAGCAGCGGTACAATAAAATGGTACAGGTTTATCGGCTCGGAAAATACGGATATTATTGTCGGTAAAAACGGAGAAATAATTGATTTTGAACATGACGGCAGCGGACAATTATTAACGGTTTCGGACAGTGAAAACGGGAATTTGCTTTGGTCAATGCCGGTCAGTGTCGTTTCTGATGCGAATAATATTACGGTTGCCGACAACGGAGATATTATAACTTTTGTTCATACGGACAGTTTAGCAAGAATAAATTCAACAAACCATACGACAATATGGAAAATTTATGCGGCAACAAGTTCGGATGTTAAAACTTTTGACTCTGACGGAAATTTGTTTTTATTTGACCAATATGCAGGATGCTCTGTTTATGATATAAATACGGGAAATACAATAAGTTCCGGATTAAGTTTGCCCCAAATACCCTTAATTGATACAAAAAATCAACTGTACGGTGTTATCAGCGATAATAATCCCCGTTTAAGCGTAACCGATAAATCCGGAAACATAATTTGGGAAAGTGATATGAATATTAACAGAAATACAAAAACACTTTCCGACGATAATATTGTTTACTGTGCCGACAGTAAAAAAATATATGCTCTGCAAGGCGATGCGAGTTTAAATAAAAACGGGTGGGCTAAAATTTCGCATGATAACAGAAATACAAATAATGTAAATAAATTTTAACGGCATATACCGATTATATTGCCGAAAGTTCGGTTTTCGATATTAATAAAGGAAAAGTAATTGTCGGAACTGTCTATGTTGCAAGAAAAAGCATAAGAAATAAAAAAACGATTTGATGCAATTATCGTAAAACCGTATAAAAAAGAAATTTTAAAATACCTTTAAAAAGATTTGGATTCAAATAAACATTAAAAAATATGATAAAGAAATCAAGTGTATTATTGTTTGTATTTCTGTTTATTTTTTTCGGCAATACAGATGCACAAAATAAGAAAATTGACAGTTTGAAGGGAATAGAAGAAAAACAAACTGACATTAATGAAAAAGCTTGGTTGTTTTTAGAAATAGGTCAAAATTTTTTTAATTTTTCAAATTATGACAGTGCTTATTTTTATTTTCACAAGAGTCATAAACTGTATAAAAAGTCAAATAATCAGAAAGGAATTTCTGATATTTATCTCCAATATGCGTTAATAAAAGAAGTAAAATCTGATTATGACAGTACATTTTACTACTATGATAAATCTGCTGAAATAAAGGAGCGTATAAATGATATAAAAGGACTCGGCAGAGTATATTCAAATATAGGAGTAACATATTATTACAAAGGTGATTATTATAAAGCAATTGATAATTATTTCAAATCGATTTCATATAAAAAACGCATAAATGATTCATTAGGTTTGGCAGCAAGCTATAATAATTTGTCTTTAGCATATTCTTCTGTCAATAATTATGACAAAGCAATTAAATCCTGTATAAGTGCCTTGGAGATTTATGATAAATATCCGCCGAGGAGAGAAAAAATAAATGCTTTAATATCGCTCGGGAATATTTATTTAGGACAAAAGCAATATAAAAAATCCGCAGAATGTTATTTAAAGTGCGAAAATGATGCTGCGAAATTGAAAGATACATTAGCTTTGACTGTTGCAAAACTAAATTCCGGCTGTGTAAATATTGAAATAAAAAAGTTCGATTCGGCAATTAAACAACTTAAAGAGGCAAAAGCACTTGCAGAGCGAAAAAAAATGTATGAATCTTTAAAGGCAAATATACTCCAAAACTTGGGATTGGCATATATAAAAATATCAGATTTTAATAATGCGTACGACTATATTGTTGAAAGCAATAAATATTATAAAAATTTAGGAGATGAAGACAATAAATCAATCGGTGAAAATTATATTGCCGAAATATTAATCAAACAGAATAAGTTGAAAGCTGCCGGAAAAATTCTTAAAAATATATTAAACAATAAGCATATAATTGATAAAAAGAATACGGCACAAACATATCATTCGTTGAGTATTCTTTATAATAAGAAATTTGATTATAAAAAAGCGTATCATTTTTTATCGAAATATTATAAACTTAACGACAGTTTAACAGAAATAAAAAATAAGAAACAAATAACTGAATTACAGATAAAATACCAAACAGCCGAAAAAGAAAAAGAAAACCAAAAATTACAGTATGAAAACAAATTGCAAAAAACTAAAATTGCCGAAGAAAAGAAAATACGAAACTTTTATTTGTTTGCATTAATTTCGGCACTTATATTTATTTTAATAATATTTATCCAACTTCGCAAAAAAGATAGTGCCTACAAATTTTTGGTAAAAAGAAATAACGAACTGACCGAAAAAGAGCAGGAGTTGAAAGCCGTTAAAGAACAATTAACCCATTCGGCGGCAAAAAGACGAGAACCCGTTTACAACGATGAAAAGAAAGAAGAATTATTGACAAAGATAGAAAATGAGTTTGACAATAATAATATATACAAAGAAGATATAAGTTTAAAAAAACTTGCCGAAAAACTTAATACCAATACAAGTTATCTTTCCGGTATTTTTAATACCGTTTATAAAAAAGGTTTTTCCGATTTTGTCAACAGTTACAGAATAAAAGAAGCCGTAAAGCTTTTTGACAATCCTGATTTCGATAAACTTTCCACCGATGCAATAGGTATTGAAGCAGGGTTTAATTCCGGAAAAACTTTTGTTCGCGTGTTTAAAAAACAAATCGGCGTAACACCGTCGTATTATCGCAAACATAACAGATAAAATAATACTTTTCAGGAGATAAAAGTACATAAAATGACCCGAAAAAGACAAGATTGAATCCATTTACAAACTGTTTTTTTATTATATCTTGTATTTACAATATAAGATATTTTGTATTTTAAATACAAAATATTAAGTTTGCAAAAAAATAACTGATGATATTAGAAGAACAATTAAAAATAATTACGGAAGAACAGGCAGTTGCACACAAACTTGAAAGATATGTAAAACGCTGCACCGGTTTGCAAAATGCAAGCAATCGTATTTTAGTGGTTTCAGGTGTTCGAAGGTGCGGAAAAAGTACGCTTTTGCAACATAATTTCGGTTTGCAAAAAAACAGTATTAATATAAATTTTGAAGACCCGCGTTTGGAAGGATTTGAATTGAATGATTTTTATAAAATAGAAAAAATAGCTAACCAAACAGGCAAAGATATTTTTATTTTTGATGAAATTCAGAATATCCCGGAATGGGAAAAATATGCACGCTCGGCACACGACAGAGGCAAAAAGATATATATAACAGGATCAAATGCCGGTTTATTGAGCAAAGAACTCGGTACACGGCTGACCGGCAGATACAAACAAGTTGAACTTTTCCCGTTCAATTATAAAGAATATTTAGAATATACAGACAAAAAAGCAAATAAAAATACATATAAAGAATTTTTATTTTCCGGAGGATTTCCGGAATATTTAAAAGAGCAAAATCCGGAATATTTACGCACATTACTTAAAGATATTGTAATAAGAGATATTGCAGTACGACGAAACATTCGGAATGAGCATTTATTAATAAGATTGGCAGTTTTTTTGCTCAGTAATATAGGTAAAGAATTCAGTTACAACAATATAACAAAAATGTTGCAAATAAAATCGGTACGTTCCACCATAGATTATTGTGATTATTTGCAAGAAAGCTATCTCGTCGAATTTATACCGCGTTTTTCGTTTTCCGTAAAGCAACAAATAGGGAATCCTAAAAAAGTATATTGCATAGATACCGGAATGGCAAAAGCAAACACACTGTCTTTATCCGATGATTTGGGCAGAATGTTTGAAAATTCGGTATATCTTCAAATTCGCAACAGCACAAAAGATATCAGGTATTATAAAGATGACAAATCGGAATGTGATTTTATTGTAAAAAATAATAATCAACAACTTACGGCCATTCAGGTATGTTGGAAATTAACACCCGACAATCTTGAAAGAGAAATAAAAGGAATAAAAAATGCACTGAAAACAACGAAAGCAACAAAAGGTGTTATAATTACATTCAATCAGGAAGATAATTTAGCCGAAATACCGGTAATACCTGTATGGAAATGGGCATTAAAAGATAAAATATTGTAAATCAAAAGATTGAAAAACAGTTCACCCATCTCTATATGTTTTTTATCTAACAACAATGAAATTTTTTTTTATATAATAGTACAGTAATATTCCGGAAAAACTTTTGTTCGCGTGTTTAAAAAACAAATCGGCGTAACACCGTCGTATTATCGCAAACATAACAGATAAATCTTATTTTCGGCAGTATTCCCCCTCAAACAAAAACCGCCCATTTTATAAAATGTCCGGTTTTTGTTTTTTACGACTTAATATTATTGAATAAGTTTGCTGATAAATAAATTACAGAACTTTCATTATTTTTTATAGATAACTTTATTTTATTGATAACAAATTAAATTAAAAAAAATCGAAAATCATGAAAAATTTAATTAAAAAAAAGGATAAAAAATTTCAACAATTTTCAAAAATATTATTATTGATAATATTTGCATTTTCAAATATTGTTGTAAATGCACAATATTATATAGAAGAAAATACTAATGACACAATTTGGGATAGTAAATATTATACACCAGAAAAAAATAAAACAGTAAATAATAAAGGGAGTATAAATGTTTACTATTATCAACAATGTGGTCAAAGTTGGAGTGGTGATATATTAGGAACTTGTTCTTCGACAATATGTCAAGAGGGCTGTGCAATGACAGATGTTGCAATGCTTTTAAAAACAAATGGTTGTAATGTAAATCCAGGAACTTTAAATACTTGGTTAAAAAATAATTATGGTTATTCAAGTGGCTGTTTAATTAAATGGGCAACCGCATGTAATTATCCAGGTAGCACTATGAACTTTGTAAATTCTTACTCATTTAGTATGAGCGTTTTAAAAAGTGAAATTGATGCAGGAGACCCTATAATCGTAAGAGTTAGAAACAATACTCATTTTATTGTAGTAAAAGGATATACTGGTTCGGGTACCTCATTAAGTGATTTTATTGTATTAGACCCATATAGACCAACGGCATCAAATTTGTCTCAATATAGCTATAACCCAACAAGTATGCGTGTTTTTAATAATGTTGCTTCAATTGTTCAACCCCCAACATTATATACCCCATCAACAAATGCAACAAATGTAAGCATTCCAATTGATTTTGATTGGTCTTCAACTTCGGGCAGTAGTATTCAATACCGTATTCAAGTTTCAACATCAAATATTGGATGGACAGCTGAAAATGGTTTTACATCAAGTTCTTCTCCAACAAGTTCTGTTCCTGTAAATTATAATACAGGACCTACATCATTATATACTTGGTCTTCAACGTCTCCTGGAGCATATACTTCTCCATCTGAAAACACAACATATTATTGGACTGTTCGAGTTTTTGATGGAACAAGTTCTTCTGATTATGCAACACCAAGAAGTTTTACAACAGGCGGTGGCAGTTCAAACCAACCAGATTTAATTGTTCAAAATCAAAATGCAAGTCCAACAAGTGTGCAAGCAGGTTCAACAACATCATTAACTTGCAGAGTTCGAAACAATGGTTCGGGTGCAACAACGTCATCGGGACGAGTTGCTTACTATTTATCAACTAATACAACTTATGGTAGTTCAGATATTTTTCTTGATTATGATAGTTACGGAACATTAAGTGCAGGAGCTTACAGTAATGAAACAGAAACAGTAACAATACCAAGCGGAACATCATCCGGAACATATTACATTTTATTTTATGCTGATTATCAACATAATATTTCAGAGAGTAACGAAAGTAATAATGTAAGTTATAAGCAAATTATTGTAACAGCACCATTACCAGATTTAATTGTTCAAAGTCAAAATGCAAGTCCTACAACTGTAACATCTGGAAATACAACTTATATTACTTGCACAGTAAAAAACAACGGAGCAGGTTCGGCAAGTTCGAATTATGTAGGTTATTATTTGTCTGCAAATACAACTTATGGAAGTTCGGACACATATTTAGGACGAGATTATGTTACATCTTTAAATGCAAACGGGACAAGCAATGAAAGTGCAACAGTAACAATACCAAGCGGAACATCATCCGGAACATATTACATTTTATTTTATGCTGATTATCAGCATAATATATCAGAAAGTAACGAAAATAATAATGTGAGTTATAAGCAAATTACTGTAACTGCACCAACTTATACAATTTCTACTGTTTCAAGTCCGTCAAACGGCGGGAATACATCAGGAGCTGGAACATATACACAAGGACAAACGGCAAATTTAACAGCAACCGCACAAACAGGATACAATTTTGTAAACTGGACAGAGAACGGAACACAAGTATCGACAAATGCAAGTTACAGTTTCACGGTAACAGGTAACCGAACACTTACAGCAAATTTTGCAATTCAAAACTACAATATTTCAGCAAGTGCAAATCCGAGTAACGGCGGAACGGTAAGCGGAACCGGAAGTTATGATTACGGACAAACGGCAAATTTAACGGCAACCGCACAAACAGGATACAATTTTGTAAACTGGACGGAGAACGGAACGCAAGTATCGACAAATGCAAGTTACAGTTTCACCGTAACCGGAGACAGAACACTTACGGCTAATTTTTCTCAAAACACAACTTATAATTTAAATGTATCAACAAACACATTAACATTAGGTGTTGCTTCAAACAGTTCAAATACATTTGATATTACGTCAAATGTAACATGGTCAGTCAGCTCTTCGGAAACTTGGCTTACTGTAAACCCAATAAGCGGATCAAACAATTCCACAATCATCGTAACTGCAAACAGTGCTAATACAAGTCAAAATTCAAGAACTGCAATAGTAACAGTAAGTGGTAATAATGTTTCTTCTCAAATCATAAATATAACACAAAGTGCAGAAAGTAATATCGTTTATTACCCTACAACAGAAACCAATTCGGGAGGTATTTGGTATGGAGATTTTAATAATGACGGATATGCAGATATGATAACACGTCATTACAATCAAGGTAAGATATCATTGTTCTTGAACAATGGTGATGGTTCATTTGGTACTGTATCAACAATAAATACATTAAATGGTGTCAGAACGTGTGCAATTGCTGATTACAACAATGACGGAAATATGGATTTTGCATTTACAAATGCCCTTAGTTCTGGTGCAAGTCCAAATAATAAAGTTACAGTTTATCTTGGTAACGGAGATGGTAGTTTTCAACCTTATTCTACATATACTCCCTATGGTTCTTTTACTTATGATTTATTTGCAGGAGATGTTAACAATGATGGATTTGCTGATTTAGTAGTAAGTTCTGCCGGGTGGGATGGTTTTTCAATTTTATTAAACGATGGAGACGGAACATTTACGTTAGGTAATCATTACAATGCAGACAGTGAGGCACGAAATATTAAACTTTTAGACATTAATAATGATAATAATTTGGATGTAACAGTTAGTTGCGGTGGTTATGGAACAGGATATCAGCTTGATATATACACAGGTAACGGAAACGGAACATTCAACAGTAAAATTGTATATGGTTCTCCTGTTTCAGGAGCTTCTCCTTATGTTGCAGGATTTGCAAATATTGACAATCAGACAGGTATAGACTTAATTGTCGGGATTGGAAAATCCGGTTCATACAGCATATATAAATATATAAATAATGGAAACGGAGTTTATTCTAATTCTTTAATAATAAATGATTATTTCCCAAAAGAATTAACTGATTATAATGGAGATGGAAAATTAGATATTATTGCTCGACATTATGATACCGGCTCGAACTCTTGG
>CAZCPV010000120.1:0-9463 GCA_964500765.1 uncultured Draconibacterium sp. | reverse complement strand
TGATAAAAATTTTATTCACATAAAACCATTAAAAAATGAAAAAAAATGTAATTTTGTTATCAAATTTATTGCCTACTGAAAGAAATATTGATATGGCACAATATCATTACATATTCTACCAAATGCACAGAATGTATATTTATTCAGGTATTCCGCACAGCAGCGGAGGTCTGGCACAATAGTATTTAAAAAATCCTGTAAGATTTTACCTCTTGCAGGATTTTTATAATTAAATTAAAATTTATATCCTATGAAACATTTTTTATTTTTTATTTATGCTGTTTTATTTTTTTCCGTAAATACGTTTTCTCAAAATTATTTTCAAATTTATATAGGAAATGATACAATGGGAGTCAGTTGTACCAGTAATTTTATTTTAACCGAAAATAATAATTTAATTTTTGCAGGAAGTCGATTTATTCCGTCACAAGATACCGGAAGAATGTTATTAGTAAGACTTTCAGAAACAGGAAATATTACTTTACAAAAAGATACTATTTCCGGAGATTCAGCAATTTCTCCTAAATACATTGTCAAAACCGACCATAATAGCTTTTGGCTTTATGCCCTGCAAATGCATTTCTCTCATAATGAGCCGGATGATGTAAAATTCCTCTTTTCCGAGTATGATTATAATTTTAATAATTTAAGAAATTTTAAAATGAAACTGCCCGACAGTATGATTATCACCAATTTTTCATCAAATGCCCGATTAAGATATTTTAATCATCAACTCATTTGGTTTGATAAATGTCATACAGAAAAAAAACGAGGATACGATTTTATTTATCGATTTACCGATACCGGAGACAGTATTGATTTTCATTTATATACAGGTGAAAATATTTTTGATTTAAAAGTATATGATGAAAATACCGTTTACACAACAGAAGCCGGTTATAATGATTTATACATGACAATAAATAAATTAAACAGTTCCGATTTATCAACGGATACTCTTTTTGATACAAATAATTTACCGGATTTATATAATATAGTTTTACTTTATGAAAGAACTTTTCTCGAATTTCTTACCGATACTACTTTTGTATTTTCAGCCCTTGATTTTAATGAACAAACATATATAGGCATTTTTGACACCTCATTAAATCTTTTGTATCATACGGCTTTTGAATTAGGCAGCAGTCATCAGGAATATCCTGCCGTAAAAGACGGAATAACGGTATCCGAAGATAAAAATATATTTATAACGGAATGGAGTATAATGCAAGGATTTACATTAGTAAAAACAGATGATAAATTAAACATCCTTTGGGAACAGTTTTTTGATATCGGAAACGGTTTCAGATTGCAAAGCATTACGGCTGCGGATGACGGAGGATGTTATATACTCGGAGAAGTTAATATAAACAACACTTGGCGAACTTTAATTATCAAAACTAATGAAAACGGAACATTATCGGTACAAAACAACAAACAAATAAATTTCAAAACCCGAAATCTACTCCTATACCCCAACCCCGGCACCGATATACTGCATATACGAACAGCAGTGCAAAGCACCGGCGGAACAATTACTCTTTACGATATAAACGGGAAACAAATTATACAAAAAAACATCTCGCAAACAAATACTGATATAAATACCGAAAATATACCCTCCGGAATTTATCTGTACCGCTATCGCTTAAATAACAAACTTATTGAAACCGGCAAATGGATTAAAAACTAAAAAACAGACGGGAAAATTTGCATTTAATCCAAATTTTTCCACTGTTTTTTATATGCTTTTTTAAAATATTTAAAAAATTTATTTCCGCCCGTATATTTGGCAATATAAGTTTTGTAATTTCCTTTCGGGTCAATACCGAAATCTCTTGTTGCCGTTTCGGTTGCCAAAACCGTTTGCATTTCTTTCGTATAACTCCTTTTTGTTTTTCTCCTGCTCAGTTCACGTAATAAATCCAGTGCTTTGTCATAGTCTTTATTATGGGTATAAAACCCTACACAGTAAATAATAAAATCGCTGTACGATTTTTGAATAAAGTCAAACAAAAGTATATGATTTATTCCGTAATTTTTTATCTTTTGAACTTCGTAATAACGTTCGGCAGAAATATACGTACCAACAGCCGATTTGTAATTCTTTCTTTGTAAATAATTCTGAACCGACTCAATATCTTTTAAATATTTTACGGCAGGATAGATATAATCCTTTTTGGTTGCAGCTTTTTTTGTATCAATTTCACATTTTTCATATTTTTTTGCCAAATTTAATGCTTCGTCAAACTTTTTATCGGCAGCAATATATTTTTTGGAATTAATTAAATCATAAGCATTTGAAACAATATTATCGTAGGCGTTTTGGGCGTTAATACATTCGCGTTTAAAAATAAGTTTTTTTAACTCCGTTGTTGCAATATTCACTTTCGGATTATCTTCAACAGCATATTTTTCGGCAATTATTTTTGATTTATTGTAAAGTTCTCTTGCTTTTTGCAAATCATTTACTTTTACTTTATTCTTTCCGTTATTTATTATCTCAATTACCGATTTTTCGGCTGTTTCATTTATATAAGCAGCTAATTTCAAATCTTTTCTTATGCTGAATCCGGATTGTATATTAGTTGCTTTGTCATATTTATTAAGTGCATCCCGGTATCTTCCGGAAGCAGATAAATCTTTAGCTTCAGAAATTAAATTATTATAAATGGCTTGTTTAATATCCAAAAACAAACGGTCTTCTTTTGTACTTTGTCTTAAATTATATTTTTTTCTGTAAGAAATTGCTCTGTCGGCAAAAGTTTCGGCATCTTCGTTATTTCCCGTTCTGAAACTTTTTTCCGCATCAGCCAAATACGAATAATAAATACCCGAACGTGCTTTATTATAGCCCCTTGTTAGAGCATCCGAACAATTGATTTGTTGATAACCGTTACAAACTCTCGCCGCATTATCGTAGGCATTTATTGCTTGGGTATATTTTTTATTATAGGTAAATTTATCGCCTCTTTCTATATATCGCCGATACAAGGTTGATATTCTTTTCGATATTTCAGTTTTATCGGTAATAAAATCTCTGTTTTGATTTGCAAAATTCATTGCGTCGGAAATCACTTTTTCGGCTTCCGCCAAATTATTATTTCTGAAATTAATATCTGCCGTATTTAATATTTGATGATATTTTCCGTTAATTGCCCGCGACATTTCAACATCCATTGCTTGCCGGCATCTTACTTCCGGAAAATCTCTGCAAATTTGAGCAGCCCTTGTTAAAGTAGCTACAGCATCGTCGTACCTGCCGTTATTATTCATTTCACCTGCATTC
Source organism: uncultured Draconibacterium sp. (assembly GCA_964500765.1). GTDB lineage: Bacteria > Bacteroidota > Bacteroidia > Bacteroidales > JAADGE01 > JAADGE01. The sequence goes on along the minus strand of CAZCPV010000120.1, from coordinate 6,174 downwards.
AATAAAAAATCGTTATAAATTCCTCGTGCCAGTTCAACGGTTTGCATTTTTGTTTCGGTATCCGGGTTCATACCTCTTATTTGAAACAACTTATCAACGGCTTTGTCAATATACCCGGAATTATAATACAAACGTGCCAACTGAAAATGAGACGGAGTAAATCCCGGATTTATTTCTATGGATTTATTAAAATAAAAATCCGCCTGCCCGGGATTGTGCCTTGCCAACATTTCAATTCCCCGTTCATAATAAATTCTGTCAAAATGATTTATCAAATCCGTACAAACATCTCGCAGCGTTTGTGCTTTATTTAAAATTCTGTTTAATTTATTTTTTAATCCCGCCGGGTCGTAGGTATCTAAAGGCAAAAAACGATAAAAATCTTTTTGTTTTACGGTGTTTACATATACTTCGGCACTGTTTGCCGTATCTCTGAAACGATACAATTCATTCAAATTTTCCAAATGGCTTAAATAATCACGATTTGCATTTATATTGTTCAATCTTCTTAAACGATTTCTTGCTGTTCTGTTTTCATCGTAATATTTATCAATCATTACGGCTTTCGCATCAAATTCCTGTTTATTTTGAATCGTATAATCAAAGACCTTGTTTATTAATTTTATTTTATAATTTTCGGCATTAATCGTATCGGTAACGGTCATGTGAACCAATTCAACATTACTGTTATTTACGTTAATGTCATTAAAGGTATAGCTGTTAATTACCTGATTGTTTTTTACCCATTGCAGGGTAAAGGATATTTTTTTCGGAATTAACGTTTCGCCGATATCAAATTCACGATACATTTTGTCTCCCGTAATTCGTATATCGCTCATTCCGACAATAAATTCCAATCGGTTGCTGCGTTTTAATATTTGCCGGTGTTGTTTAAACGAAAAAGTTAAACTTACATTTGCAATCGGTTTTGAATACCCTTGAGCAATTTTTCTGAAAATTTGATTTTTAATATTCGATTGTCCTTGGTCATATCTTATCAAAAATGTTAAAACATTTTGTTTGTCAAATATAATCTGGCTTTGAGCATATAATCCGAACGAAAAATACAACAAAAAAGCTGTTGAAACGTAAAATTTTTTCATACCGTTAAAATTGAAAAGTGAATTAATTTGCTTTTATTTTATAAAACATTCAAAAACAATTCCGTATTTTGTTAAAATATTGCAAATTTGCAAAAAATCATTTTAATAAAACAAATTAAATAAAGAGAAAGATGAAAAAATATAATTTTTACGCCGGACCGTCGATTTTACCCCAATCGACAATTGACGAAACAATTAATGCTTTAAAAGATTTTGCCGGAACCGGTATTTCTTTGGCTTCCATATCACATCGCTCAAAAGAATTTGATGCCGTAATGAATGATGCCGTTGCACTTTTCAAAGAACTTTTGGATATTCCGGAGGGCTATTCCGTTTTATTTCTCGGAGGCGGTGCAAGTACGCAATTTGCAATGATTCCCTTTAATTTGATGAGAAAAAAAGCACTTTACGTGAATACCGGTACATGGTCAACAAAAGCAATAAAAGAAGCAAAAATGTTCGGCGATGTTATTGAAATTAAAGGCGATGATTTCTTTTCAATTCCGAAAGGATATAATATTCCCGATGATATTGATTATATGCACATTACAACAAACAATACAATTTACGGAACCGAATATCACGAAGATTTGGATGTTAAAGTTCCTCTGGTTGCCGATATGTCTTCCGATATTTTCAGCCGAAAAGTTGATGTTTCAAAATATGCTTTAATATACGGCGGTGCACAAAAAAATCTTGCTCCTTCGGGCGTAACTTTTGTAATCGTTCGACACGATGTTCTCGGAAAAGTTGAACATAAAATTCCGACTATGCTGAATTACCAAACACACATCGATAAAAATTCAATGTTTAACACCCCGCCGGTAATTCCCGTTTTTGCTGCTTTACAAACTATGAAATGGGTAAAAGAAAACGGCGGTGTTGAAGGTATGCACAAACGCAATACGGAAAAAGCCGAAACCCTTTATGCCGAAATTGACAGAAACAAACTATTTAAAGGAACCGTTGCAAGAGAAGATCGTTCGGTAATGAATGTTTGTTTTGTTATGAACGAAGAATATAAAGAGTTAGATGCCGAATTTCTTGAATTTGCAACATCAAAAGGAATGGTAGGTATAAAAGGACACCGTTCCGTAGGCGGTTTCAGAGCATCTTTGTATAATGCACTTGATATTGAAAGTGTTAACGCTTTGATAGATGTAATGAAAGAATTTGAAAGTAAGCATTAAAAAAAATAAAATCTGTCTGTAAAGTCAGAAATTTTGTATTAAAATCTCGGTGTGAAAAGACAATTCACACCGAGATAAAAAAGTAAATAATAGATAATAATTTTTAAAATAACCGAAAGATGAAAATAACCGTAGCAACCGTAAAGCCCTTTGCCCCCGCGGCAGTTTCAAAAATAAAAGAAACCTGCGAAGATACAGGATACGAATTTGAATTACTGGAAAAATACGAAAGTCAAAACGACTTAATCGAAGCGGCAAAAAATACCGATGCCTTGATTATACGAAGCGACAAAGCAACAAAAGAAGTAATAGAAGCCGGCAGCGACCGCCTTAAAATAATCGTAAGAGCCGGAGCCGGATACGATAATATTGATTTGGAAGCGGCAAGCCAAAACGGTGTAACAGTTATGAATACACCGGGACAAAATTCAAATGCCGTTGCCGAATTGGCACTAGGAATGATGGTTTTCGGTGCAAGAGGAAAATTTAACGGAAAACCCGGCACCGAATTAAAAGGCAAAAAAATAGGCATTCATGCCTACGGAAATGTAGGAAAATTGGTGGCAAACATTGCCAAAGGTTTCGGCATGGAAGTTTTTGCTTTCGATGCCTTTGTCCCGAAAGAAGTGATTGAATCCGACGGTATAAAAGCACTCGATTCCGCCGATGAATTATATTCAATTTGTCAATATGTATCTTTGCATATTCCGGCAAACGAAGACACCAAACAATCCATTGATTATGAATTACTTTCAAAAATGCCGCAAAATGCAACTTTGGTAAATACCGCACGGAAAGAGGTAATTCACGAAGACGATTTGCTTAAACTAATGGCAGAAAGAGACGACTTTAAATATCTTTCGGACATTGCTCCGGATAAAAAAGCCGAGTTTGAAGAAAAATTTCCCGACAGGGTTTTCTTTACACCGAAAAAAATGGGAGCACAAACGGTAGAAGCCAATTTGAATGCAGCATTGGCATCGGCAAAACAAATTATTAATTTCTTTGAAAACGGCGATACGACTTTTCAGGTTAATAAATAATGGAAGATAAAAACAAAAATATTACAGAACGAATAAAGCAGAACATTCTCGAAATTGACAGGAATGCAGAAATAATATTATACGGTTCAAGAGCAAGAGGCGATAATAAAGAAAATTCCGATTGGGATATATTAGTTTTAACCGACTATCCCGTAAATTTTGAAATTGAGAGTAAATTTGCCGAGCATCTTTATGAATTAGAGTTAGAATTGGAACTCGTAATTTCATTATTTGTTTACTCTAAAGATAATTGGAATACGAAACAAAAAATTACACCTTTTTATCATAGTGTTGCAGAAGAAGGTATTTTATTATGAAACTTGAAGAAAGAGAACAATATATAATTTACAGGACAGAAACTTCAAGAAAATCATTAGAAGCGGCTAAACTCCTATATGAAAATAACTTTATAAGTTCTGCCGTAAACAGGTTATATTATTCAGTTTTTTACATAGTAAACGCACTGTTAGTTAAAAATGAAATTACTGCAAAAACACATACAGGTCTTAAACACCAATTTTCTGTAAAATTTATTAAAACAAACAAGATAGATAAAAAATACGGAAAATTACTTACTAAACTTTTTAATTTAAGACAAAAAGCAGACTATGATAACTATTTTGATATAGAAAAAGAAGCTGTTTTATCTATGATTAAATCTGTCGAAAATATGATTGATGAAATTGAAAAAATTATAAAAATTAATTAATAAAAAAATAATAAAAACTATGTCTATATTGAAACCATTTAAAGGAATACGACCGAGAGTTGATTTAGCGGAAAAAGTTGCGGCACGTCCGTACGATGTATTAAATTCTGCGGAAGCAAGAAAAGAAGCCGAAGGAAACCCCTACTCTTTTTTGCATATAAACAAACCGGAAATTGACCTTCCGGAAAACATCGACATTCATTCGATGCCGGTTTATGAAAAAGCAAAAGAAAACTTTGAACGTATGTTTAAAGAAGGCATTTTTATTCAAGATGAAAAACCTTGCTACTACATCTACGCCCAAACTATGAACGGCAAAACTCAATACGGTTTGGTTGCCGGTGCCGCAGTCGAAGATTATCTTAACGGAATTATAAAAAAACACGAACTCACCCGCCCCGACAAAGAAGAAGACCGCATGAATCATGTCAGAATTTCAAACATAAATGCGGGACCGGTATTTTTTGCATACAGAGATAATGAAAAAATCGACAAAACAGTTTCCGAAAAAACTTCGGATAAACCGGAATACGATTTCACCTCCGAAGACGGCGTAAGGCATCAAATGTGGATTATAAATGATGAAGAAACCGTAAGAAATATTGAAAGAATATTTTCAGAAGAAGTTGATTATCTGTATGTTGCCGACGGACACCATCGAACGGCAGCCGCCGCTCTCGTAGGAAAAGAACGCAGAGAACAAAATTCGAATCATACCGGAAACGAAGAATACAACTTCTTTTTATCGGTAAATTTTCCGGAAAGCCAACTTACCATAATCGATTACAACCGAGTGGTAAAAGACCTGAACGGATTAAGCAAAGACGAATTTATTGAAAAAATAAGAACAAGTTTCGATATCGAAAATATGGGCGGCAAAGAATACAAACCGACACAATTGCACGAATTTTCGATGTATTTAGACGGTGAATGGTACAAACTCCGGGCAAAAAAAGGAACCTATAAAGAAGATGACCCCGTTGGTGTTTTGGACGTAACCATATTAACCGAGCAAGTGCTTGCACCGCATCTTGACATTAAAGACTTACGCCGCAGCAATCGAATTGATTTTGTCGGCGGAATCAGAGGATTGGGCGAATTAAAAAAACGGGTTGACAGCGGCGAAATGAAAGTTGCCTTTGCTTTATATCCCGTTTCCATGAAACAATTAATGGATATAGCTGATAATGACATGATTATGCCGCCTAAGGTTACTTGGTTTGAACCGAAATTACGAAGCGGACTGATAATTCACAGTTTGGCGGATTAGCGAATATCTCGGAAATTATAAAATTACAAAATCATCGTATCAGTTAACTTCTATAAATATAATTTTTATACAGACGTTAGCAAGCATAAAATACGAAGCAAAATGAAATTCAAAACCACATTAATTATTATTTTACTTTTTTCATTTTCATCTTGTAAAATAATTACAGCATTAAAAGAATTAAATAGAGAAAAAGCAAAAGTTTATTCGTATTCTTTAAATGATATTGAAATAAAATATATTCCAATGCATCATTTAGGAAAGAAAAAATTTTATGATGATGTAACAAATAAAATAAAAAAATACAAAAAAAACGGATTTATCGTATATTATGAATTGATAAGCCCCAAATTAGACATTGACAGTATTCAAAAAGATTTAGTTAGCAGAAAAGCCAGAAAAATAATAGGATTTAATGGCAATTATAAAGAACTTGGTAAAGGAACTTTTTCAGAAGAATATATAAACCAGCCACCATATGAAAAATTAGGAATAACCAAAAAAGACAGACGTGCTGATGTAAATCTTTTGCAATTTGTCAATGAATGTGAAAGAATAAATGGTGTAATTCATTTAGACAGTATTGATTTAAATACAGATTTGGGTGAAAAATATGAAAGAAAGGGTTTATACACTGATAAGCAATTAAAAAAAATTGTAGTAGAATTTCGAAATCAATATCTAATTAATCTCATAAAATCAAGTGGTGATGATAAAATTTTAATTATTTATGGAGAGGGACACCGAAAAGATTTTGAAAAAAGAATAAAAAACTGAAATACAAACGCTTGCTAACGTCCTAAATAGGGAGCTTCAGGAAATACCAACTTTCTTATAATGAGATTCTTATAGTGAATAA
>CAZCPV010000119.1:518-9569 GCA_964500765.1 uncultured Draconibacterium sp. | reverse complement strand
GATTAACGATTTTTGATTTTTGAAATATTTGCATCTTTTGCCGTTCTGAAACCGATAACGGCATTTTGGGTTACGGGTTTTGAAGCCCGGCGATTTGTTATACGCAACATTTTCGGCGTATTATACCACGAGCCGCCGCGATGCACTTTCATTCGCCCGTTTTCGGGTCCTCTCGGATTTTGTACGGGAGCTGTTTTATAATAATCCGGAGCATACCAATCGGCACACCATTCGCCGACATTTCCGCTCATATCATAAATTCCTCGTTTATTTGGTTTTTTCATTCCGTCCTTATGCAGATGATACCCTGAATTTTTGCGATACCAAGCCGTTTCATCCGGATTGTTGCTTCCGGCATATAGATATTGCCTTTTTATCTTTCCGAAAAAAGATAATTTTCCGCCTTTTGCCGCATATTCCCATTCGGCTTCCGTCGGTAATCTGCCGCCTGCAAATCTGCAATACGCATCGGCACCGAACCAACTTACAAAATTTACCGGAAAATTTTCAAAACCCTTTTCCGTAAAATACACACCGTTTTTTAAATAAATCCGGCATTTTATATCTTTAAAACTTCCTTTCAGATTTATAAATTTTCTTTCCTCGGAAGCATCCGGTTTTACGGAATTAAGAAATTCACAATATTGATAATTTGTAACCTCGTATTTGCCGATATAAAAAGTATCGATAAAAATCTTTTTTTCCGGTTTTTCATCATCATCTCCGTTTTTATTTCCTATTTTGAACTTCCCGCCGTTAATTAGTATCAATTGATTATCAACAATTTGTGCTTTGCTTATAAAATTTGCGAAAAACAGAACAAAAAAAACGAGAACACCGGGAAATACACTGTATTTATTCATTTCTTTTTAATTAAAAAGGATTTAACTATGTTTGCACACAAAATTAAAAATAAAAATTTCGAATGTATTATAAAGATAAAGTTATTTGGATTACGGGTGCTTCGTCAGGGGTCGGCGAAGCTTTGGTATATGCTTTCAATAACGAAAAAGCACAATTAATAATTTCTTCGCACGAACCGGAAGAATTGGAACGCGTAAAAAAAAACTGCAAATACGAACCGGAAAAAATATTTGTTTTACCTTTTAATTTGCTTGAACACGATAAAATTCCGGAACTTGCAAAAAGCGTTATCGAAAAATTTAAAAAAGTTGATATTTTATTTAATGCCGGCGGTGTAAGCCAAAGAGCTCTTGCAAAAGATACGGCAATTGAAGTTGATAAAAGAATAATGGACATCAATTATTTCGGTACGATAATTTTAACAAAAGCATTATTGCCCGAGATGATAAAAAATAAATCGGGACATATTGCCGTAATGACCAGCTTAGCCGGAAAATTTGAAATACCTTTACGTTCGGCTTATGCTGCATCAAAACATGCTTTACACGGTTTTTTTGATACTTTAAGAGCCGAAATTTACGACGATAACATTAAAATAACCTTATTTTGTCCGGCATATATCCGAACAAATATTGCAAAGAATGCCCTTACAAAAGACGGTTCGCCTCAAAATTTTAACGACCCCGGAGCAGAAAAAGGAACTTCTCCGGAAGAATTTGCTCAATTGGCATTAAAATCAATAAGAAAAGGAAAACAAGAAGTAATTTCAGGCGGAAAGGAAAAATACGGTGTTTATATAAAACGTTTTTTTCCGAAACTTTTTTCCAAAATAATAAGAAAAAGAGATGTCAGATAAGCAAATTTTTGAATTTACGGCAAAAACTTTTCACGGGCTTGAAAAAATTTTAGCTTCGGAACTGAAAAAAATCGGTGCCCGAGATATTAAAATTTTAAAACGCGCCGTAGGGTTTACCGGCAATATTGAAATAATGTATCGTGCTAATTATGAAGTAAGAACAGCACTCAATATTTTACAAAAAATAAGCGATTTTACTGCAAATTCTTCGGAAGAATTATACGAAAAAACAAAACAAATAAATTGGGATTTTCATTTAAATCCGGACGAGACTTTTGCCATTGACAAAACCGTTCATTCGAATATACACAAACATTCGCAATTTGCGGCATTAAAAACCAAAGATGCCGTTGCGGATTTTTATACCGAGAAATACGGCAAACGCCCTTCGGTTAATATTAAAAATCCCGATAAAAAAATAAATCTGCATATAAACGGAAATAAATGTACACTGTCAATCGACACATCCGGCGACGCACTTTTTAAGAGAGGATACAGAACAGCTACCGGACCGGCACCCTTAAACGAAGCTCTTGCTGCCGGAATCATAATGCTTACAGATTACAAAAATATTGATTATTTTTATGACCCCATGTGCGGCTCGGGAACTATATTGATTGAAGCAGCACGCATTTTTATGAATATTCCGCCGGCATATAGCCGAAAAGATTTTGCTTTTCAGAAATTCTCGAACTACGATTACCGATTGTGGAATAAAGTTAAACGAATTGCCGACAAAAAAATCAATAAAACCATATCGGTTAAAATAATAGGTACGGATATTGACGAAGAACTTGTAAAAATTTCAAAACGAAATATTTCCGAAGCAGGATTAAGAAATTATATCACCGTTTTACCTAAAGATTTTCTGCATACAAAATTTGAAAACAAAAAAGGGCTGATTATAACAAATCCACCTTACAACGAACGAATAAAGTCATTAAATATCAACAATTTATACAAAGAAATCGGAGACACCCTCAAAAAAGGTTATAAAAATTGGTCATCTTATATTTTTTCGGGAAACCCCGATGCAATTAAAAATATCGGATTAAAAACATCTCAAAAATTTCAATTATATAACGGAAAAATAGATTGTCGTCTTTTAAAGTATGAAATATATTAAAAATTAAAAAAATATTTTTATATTTGTTCGTTCAATTTAAAACCTAAACTGTGTTATGTCTTTTAATCTTTTAGAATGGTATAAAAAAAATACCGAAGGGGAGGTTTTATATTCGTTTTTGGGTAAGGTAAACGAAGACATTATCACATCTGTTTTAGACAAAACAGAGACCATACTTGAAAAAGAAAACACCGATGTAAAAACATTTAAAAGGGTTTATCATATTTCGGTTGAGGCCTTACAAAATTTATATCATCACTCGGATTCTCCCGACAAAAACGGAAACAGAATAGAGAATAATGTTGTATTTATCTTACAAAAAAATGAAAACCCGGAAGAAACAAATCATCAATTTAATATTATAACCGGTAATTTTATCAATAAATCGAATACAAGAAAACTGAAAGAACGTATTGACCAACTGAATTTTTTAAATAACGAAGAAATAAAAACATTATATAAATTAATTTTAAACAATGACGAATTTTCAGAAAAAGGCGGCGGCGGTCTGGGAATGATTGATTTAGTCAAACGTTCGGGAAATAATTTATCTTATAATTTTTATAATTTTGACAATAATTACATTTTTTTTACATTAAGAATTGCAATTTAGGAATATGATTATTAAATTTGTCAAATAAGAAAAACAATAAATACTGTTATGGAGTCTATACGAATTGAAAAAACACGAAAAACACCTGACATTACTTTTAATGCAGAAACAGGTATATTACAAATTGAAGGGAAATCAATTCCCGAAAATTCAATTGAATTTTATAAACCTCTGGTCGATTGGCTTGAAGAATACGGAAAATCTCCGAAAGATAAAACAGAGGTAAATATTAAACTGGAATATTTTAACACAAGTTCTTCAAAATGTATCTTGGATGTTTTCAAGAAATTAGAAACCATTCATAAAGAAAACCATGATGTCATTATCAATTGGTATTATGAAGAAGACGATGAAGACATGCTTGAAGCGGGTGAAGATTATCAATCCATATTAAAAATTCCTTTCAAAATGATTGAAATGGAAGAATAACGAATTTTACAAGACTTCAAATATTTATATCGAAACGAGGAGTTAATGCTTCTCGTTTTTTTTGTTTTATGAGAATAATGTATTTCGTTCGGTATCTAAACGTAAAAAAACAAATAAAAATGCCGAAAAGGCAAACAGCGAAGAGCCGCCGTAACTGAAAAACGGCAAAGGAATGCCGATTACGGGTGCCAATCCGACAGTCATGGCAATATTAACGGCATAATGAAAAAATAAAACAGATGCCAAAGAATAGCCGAAAATTCGTGAATAAACGGATTTTTGCCTTTCGGCAATCTTTAAAATTCTGAACAGCAAAACAGTAAACAGAATAATTACTCCGGCAGTGCCGACAAAGCCCCATTCCTCACCGACCGTACAAAAAATAAAATCGGTATCTTGTTCCGGAACAAAATTAAATTTCGTTTGAGTTCCTTTCAGATACCCTTTACCGGAAAATCCGCCCGACCCGATAGCAATTTTCGATTGATGAACATTATACCCTACGCCCGTAATATCTTTTTCGATACCGAACAATACATTTATACGTGTTCGCTGATGTTCTTTCAACACATTATTAAAAACATAATCAACGGAATATGCCGAGCCGATATAGAACAACAAAATAAGCGGAATAAGAAATTGCAAAATTTTCCCTTTGTTAAAAACAAGAACCATTTTTATCACGGAAATAATAAAAACGGAAATAAATAAAATCGTATGAACCGGAATATTTTTCCTGAAAAACACAACATACATAAAACCGATTATGCTTATTCCGATAATCAGCAAAGTAATGTAAACGGTTTCCCGTCTGTTTCCGGTTAATACACGATATGTCAATAAACCTGCCGTTATCAGGATAATAAATAGGGCATTTAAACTGATAAAAAATACTGAAATAAAAACGAGTATTTCGATAAAAATAATAAGCAAAATATAAAACGGCAAACCTTGTCGATAAAAAACAAAAATAAAAGCAGCAAACACCAGAGCCGAGCCGGCATCTCCCTGTAATAAAATTAAAAATGCCGGGAAAATAATAATTCCGGATGCAAGAATAAAATCTTTTAAATTCGAGGTAATTTTAGTCCCTTCCCTTCCGGCAAATTTTGCCAAAGCCATCGCAGTTGCCAATTTTGCAAATTCTGCCGGTTGTAATTTAAAACTGCCGATAATAAACCACGAACGCGAACCGCCTGTTTTATCGCCGATAAATAAAACCAAAATAAGCAATAACACAATAAATCCGTATATATAGTAGGATATGGTAGGAATTATATGCCCTTCCAGAAAAATAATTCCGATTAAAAACAAAAGGTTTATAAATATCATTATCAACTGCTTACCGTATCTTGACGAGAAACTGAAACCGCTGCTGCCGTTATAAGACGAAGAATAAATATTTAACCAACCCGCCGTTACCAATAAGATATAAAGCAACAAAGTAATTAAGTCGATATTTTGTATAATTTTTGATTTCATACTATTTTGTAAACACTTTTATTTATTCTTAATCAAATTTGCTTCGCTGATACGTTTTACCAGCCAAGGTCTTGAAATTGAATCTCTTAAATATTTTTCAATCATCAAACTTGCAATAGGAGCTGCCCATGTTGAACCGAATCCGGCATTTTCTACATAAACGGAAACAGCGATTTTAGGATTGTTTTTGGGTGCAAATGCAATAAAAATCGAATGATCTTTTCCGTGCGGATTTTGAGCTGTTCCGGTTTTTCCGCAAATATCCAATCCCGGCACATAAGCCGCCCTGCCTGTTCCCTCCGTTACAACAGCTTCCGCTGCATCAATAACAGGTTCAAAATATTTTTCGTTGACTTTCGAATAATGTTTTTCTTTATATTTATCATCAATTCCCTTATTTTCAATATCTTTCACAATATGCGGGATAATATACCACCCGCGATTTGCAATTACGGAAGCCATATTTGCCGTTTGTAAAGGTGTAAAACCCAACTCGCCCTGCCCTATTGCCAAGGAAATAATCGTATTATAATTCCAGTGTCCTTTTCCGTAATATCGGTCATAATAGTTGTGAGAATACAAAATTCCTTGTTTTTCGAAATCCAAATCGGTTCCTAATTTTACGGCTAAACCGAAAGATTTAACATAACTTCTCCAATCTTCGTAAGCATCGGCATAATTTTCAAATCGTTTGTCGGAAATAATTCGTTTTAATACGGTACAATAATAAGCATTACTCGACAGTTGAATAGATTTTTTGAAAGTAATTGCACCGCTTACATGGTCTTTCACCGTGAATGTTCCGGCATCATAGCCGTTAAGCACGAATACGGTTCTGTCGGTAATTAAGCCCTTTTGCAAAGCAATAAGTGCGTTCACAAGTTTAAACGTAGAACCCGGCGGATACATAGAACGTAACGAACGGTTAAACAAGGGTTTGTTTTTTTGATGCTCTATTTCGGCATAATTTTCGGCTAATTTTTTTCCTATAAATAAATTAGGGTCGTAGGTCGGGCTTGTAACCATAGCTAAAATTTCTCCGGTAGCGGGTTCTATTGCGACAATACTCCCGATTTTGTTTTGCATTAAGAATTCCCCGAATTTTTGCAAATCGATATCTAATGAAGAAACAATATTTTTCCCTGCTCGTGCCGTTTTATTGTATGCTCCGTTTTTATAGGGTCCCTGAATACGCCCTAAAACATCAACCATAAAAACTTCTGTTCCTTTTATGCCTCTTAAATCTTTTTCATAAACTTTTTCAATACCGCTTTTGCCAATGTAATCACCTGATTGATAGTATGAATCGTTTTTTAAATCGGTAACATTAACTTCGCCCAAATAGCCCAAAACATTGGCGGCTGCCGGAAAAGGATAAATTCTTAACGAACGTTTTTCCGTAAAAAATCCGGGATATTTATACAAATTTTCCGCAATTCGGGCATATTCTTTACCGCTGATTTGTTTTTTCAGCAATATCGGTTTATAGGAATACTTTTTTTTTCGGAATTTTGAAATTAATTCTTCTTTTGAGATTCCGACTAATCGACAAAATCCTGCCGTATCAAACGTTTCGATACTTCTCGGTACAACTTTTAAATCGTAGGTGCTTTGGTCGGCAACAATAATTTTTCCTTTTCTGTCAAAAATAAAACCTCTTGAAGGATAAACAGTTACATGGCGAAGTGTATTATTTTCTGCTGACAATTTATAAGAATCGTCAACAACTTGAATGTAAAATAGCTTAACAATAAAAATCAGTGCCGTAACAGCGAAAAAAGAACTTATGACGAAACGTTTTGTTTTCAATTATTCTGAATGATTAAAAAATGTTTAAATTTATACTGACAATTTCCAAGTTAAGCAAATTCGTTATTGTGTATTTTTTCCGAATAGGAATTGACTTAACAAAACCAAAATCAAAACAAAAAATGTTGATATTATTGATTTATAAAGTGTTAATAAAAAATTTGAAAAACTGAACTTAATAAAAAGCCAATAAAACAAATTATCAACAAATATTAAAATCAAAGAATATTTCAAAAACCAAATAAAACCGTATTGAAAAATGCCCGGAGAAGTATCAGGTAAATAACCGTCGCGCGGTTGTAAAATTTTCAGTGTAAGCGGGCGTAAAAAAGCAACAAATAAAAGCGATGCCGCATGTATACCGCCGGTATCGGCAAACATATCCAAAAAAAATCCTAAAAAGAAAGCCGATAATAACAACAGCCAACCGGGAATTTCAAAGGGTAAAATAAGAATTAACAGCACATAAAAATTGATATTAATATCGAATTTTGTTAAAGAAATATTGTTCAGCAAAAAAATTTGCAGAAAAATCAGCAATAAGAACAATCCGGCATTTTTTATTAAAACATTAAGGGTCAAAGCAAAACTTTTTAAAATTCAGGTCAAAGATACAGAATATTTTTACACTATCCTATCTACGCTTTAAATTTTCCGTTTTTTCCTTTATTGCAAATCTTATAAATTTATTCGTATTTTTTAATCACATTATATAAGGTGTCGCGTTCAATCGGAGTTCTTTTTGCGTCTTTTATCAATTTCACCATATCTTGTGTGGTCATTTTCGGATTTTGGTCTTCGGCTCCCGCCATTGAATATATTTTTGTGGAATCGTCAATGGTTCCGTCAATATCGTCAACACCGAAAGATAAAGATAATTGTGCTATATCTTTTCCGATACTCGGCCAATATGCTTTGATATGCGGGAAATTATCGAGATAAATTCGGGAAACGGCATAATTTTTTAAATCTTCAATAGAACTGACTTCGCCGATATGCGACAAGTTGTTGTTTTCTTTTCTGTATTTCAGCGGAATAAAGGTATTGAAACCGCCGGTTTTATCTTGCAATTCTCTTAATTTTGACATATGATGTATGCGATGTTCGTATTTTTCGACATGCCCGTAAAGAATCGTAGCATTCGAAGGGATTCCTGCTTTATGAGCCGTTTCGTGTATTGTCAGCCACATATCCGTTGATGCCTTCTCGTCACAAATTTCTTTTCTTATATCGGGGTGAAAAATTTCGGCACCGCCTCCGGGTATTGAATCCAAGCCGTATTCTTTCAGCTTTACCAAACCGTCTTTCAACGAAAGTTTGGCTTTTTTAATCATATATTCCAATTCAACCGCCGTAAATGCTTTGATGTGAATATCGGGAATAATTTTTTTAATTTTTTGCATCATTTCGCCGTAGTAATGCAAATCTCTTTTCGGATGCACCCCGCCGACGATATGTACTTCGGTAACTCCGGTATTTTTATACGATTCAACGGTTTTTAAAATATCTTCGATACTGTATTCCCAAGCACCTTCCTGTCCTATTTTTCTTACATAAGAACAGAATTTACAGTTATAAATGCAAATATTGGTGGGCTCTATATGAAAATTTTTATTGAAATAGGTTTTATTACCGTGTTTTTGTTCTCGAACATGGTTTGCCGATATTCCGAGAAAACCGAGTTCGGCTTTTTCGTATAAATACAGGGCTTCCTCATCGGAGATTCGTTCTTTTTCGATTATTTTTTCGGCAATATTTTTTAAATTTTTATCAATTTTTGCCGTATTTATTAAAGTTGTTAAAGGTAAATTCATCAGCTTATTTTTATTCATTCTAAATTATGCTGCAATTATAAAAAAAAACCCCTGATAT
>CAZCPV010000119.1:0-508 GCA_964500765.1 uncultured Draconibacterium sp. | reverse complement strand
GAATATCAAGGGTATAAAAATTCAGTTTTTATAAAAATGATTTTGTAAAACGCAGTTTACTGCCTATTTATGAGGTATTTCGCTTGAAACGGATAATTTTTTTCTGCCCTTTCTGCGTCTGGCGTTAATAATATTTTTTCCGCTTGCCGACGCCATGCGTTCTCTGAATCCGTGTTTATTTTTTCTTTTTCTGTTCGAAGGTTGAAACGTTCTTTTCATTACTTTATATTTTCTAAATTATCCTATCTGATTTTCAGGGATGCAAAGGTATTATTTTTTTAATTTCTGCAAAAATATTCCTGTTTTTTAATTTATTTTTTTCAATTTCTCTCTGTCAGGTAATTATACTTTTCGTCTTCTGTATTAATATTTTTTGCAAAACCTGTCCAATTTGCAAGAAATTCATCCGCCGAAATTTTTGTCTTTTTTTTGTGAACTTCAGGTTTAAAAATAACAAATATTTCTATTTTCTTATTTTTATATTTACTTATTTCAGGAATTTTTATTA
>CAZCPV010000118.1:3658-9586 GCA_964500765.1 uncultured Draconibacterium sp. | reverse complement strand
GAAAGTTGAAAGTCAGAGTGTATATTTAATTTTAAAATTTCCGTTCAGTCGGATAAGTTTTTTATAAATTTCGCAAGATACCCAAGCATCGGTAGCGGCATATTTTAATTGGTTTTCGGTATAAACATCATTAGACCAATCGGTTAAACGAGCTCCTTTTGAGATACGGAAACCGAGTAAATTTCCCGTTAATTTTTTTAAACCGTTATCTTTAATGCCGAATTCATCGGAAAAGGTTTGGAGTTCGACAAAACCGCCGGGATTAAAATTTTTTAATTTTTTTAATGCTTTCAAATCATCGTGAATGGCTGCACCTGTTTTAATAACATTTTCATTTTCAAGTACTTCTGTTAATATGTCAGGTAAGCCGAGTTTACTTAATTTGAATAAAAACGCATTTTCGGAAGTTGCCAACTGAAGCAAAGCAACATTGTAAGTAATGCCTTTTTTAAAGGCGGGACGGGTTTCGGTATCAAAACCTAAAATATCGGCATTTTTTAAAAACGACATAATTTCATTTAAACCGTTTTCATCTTCAATAAAATATATTGTTCCGTTAAAACTTTTTACGGGAAGATTGTTTAATATTTCTTTGGGTATTTTATCGTAAAATTCCGCCATATCTTTTAATTCGATTTTCCTATACTGAAGCCCCGCTCTTTTTTTTGCTTATTTTCAAAAATTTCGGCAGGAATGTTTTTCACGGCGAAATTAAAATATTTCTTTGAGAGTTTATGTTTTTTTTTCGAATTTTCTTTATCGGGGAAAAAAGGCAGAATTTCTGTCATTTTCATATATTTTGCAATATTGTATGATGAAATTTTACTGTTAATTTGATGGTTTAAATTCGGATGGTTTCGTATCAGATATTTTGCTGTTTCGATTTGCTTATTCAGTAATGCAGCATCGAGGCAATTGATGTTCTTGTCGGTTTTTGCAAAGAGTTTTGCACTTTTTTCGGTTAAAAACTTGACAGTTTCGGTATTTCCCTGCTGTGCGGCAATTATTAAAGGTGTAAAACCGATATTGTCTTTTGTATTAAAATCGGCATAATAATCCCAAAGTACCTGCAAAATATCGGTATCGTTATAATATGCGGCAATCATTGCGGCATCGGTTCCGAAAGAATTTTGATAAAATATATCGGCACCGTAAGAACATAAATAAGCGGCAACAAGAGGATATCCGTATGCCGCACAAAGCATAAGAGGTGAATTTCCGTATTCGTCGGTTTTATCCGGATTTGCCTTTTTATCAAGTAATATCTTAACAATTTCGGGATTATTGTTTTTTACGGCGGAAAGCAATGCTGTTATCTGATTCTCAGGAACTTTATTTACATCGGCACCGTATTTTATGAGCAATTTTGTAAGATACAGATTGTTGTTATCAACGGCATACATCAAAGGTGTTACACCGTTTGCATCAAATACGTTTGGATTTATACCGCCTTTGAGTAAATAATAAACTTTCTTTTCATTGTTATTATATGCAGCATTTAAAAGTTCGAAATCGGATTGGGAAAATGTACTGACAGACAATTGTAAAATAAAAATTAAGAAAACGGATTTCAGCATAATTTGCAAAACATGTATGATATATTATTTTTTAAAGACGACTTATATCATCGCCTTAGAAAGACGACTTATATCATCGCCTTAGAAAGACGATTTACATTGTCGCATTAGAAAGACGATTTACATCATCGCCTCAGAAAGACGACTTACATCATCGCCTCAGAAAGACGATTTACATTGTCGCCTTAGAAAGACGACTTACAATATCGCCTCAGAGAGACGATTTACAATTTGTTAAGTGCCGTAAAATCCGATTTTAAAAATTTATTCGGTTTTTTCTTACCTTTTACTCTGTGATAATCAAAATAATAAATATCGGCATTTGCTGCACTTAAAATCATTTTTGTTACGACCGTTCCTTTAATATTTCGCGAAGGTGCCACCAAATGCAGTACCAAAACATCGGGATTTTTATTATCGACTGCCTCTTTTATTTCTTCTTTGGTAACAAATTTCACATCTCCGTCATAAACTGCTTTAATTTTATCAATTGTATTTACATCGTCTGCCATTTCGTTTTTCAAAAGCCATAAAGTTTTATTTTTCGTACTTATTTTGCTGTTTTTATAGTGATTTATTAAAACTTTGTCTTCAACATGCGGATTGTTTTTAAGCCATTGAACATGGTTTTGCATAAAAAGCAAAGCCAAACCGAGTTTATAGTAATAGTTATCGTAATCTACATCGCTGTATGCCAAAGGAACGGTAATTATATCCGGAACAGTATTTATGTTTCCACCGGGTTTTCCGAGCACCAAACTTAATGATGAAAACACTCCGAGTTTTTCTTGTCCTTCAAAATGGGATTCGGTTTGAACAACCATTGATGCCGTCGGAATTTTTATTTTCTTTTTAAATTCATCTTTATTAATAAAATCAAAATCGGTAATTTTCCAATGTTTATTTGCGGCATCTTTAATTGCCGAATTATAGGTTCCGAAAATGTTATTGTCATAAACAAAGTATGTACGTGAATGCAAGAATGTATTAACCTGTTTTTCAGTCGGTAAAACTTGTTGTGCCGAACTTAAACCGGAAAAATAAATTAAAAAAAGGATTAAAAAAATTGATTGCTTTTTCATAATATTTTCATTTAAGTTTATTAACAAACGTTTTCTTTTTCCTAAAAGTATTAATTTTTCGGAAAATATACCGGATGTTTTTGATTGTATTTTCTGACGTATAAAAATTTCAATTTTTTCTTTTTACGATAGCTTAACTTTTCAAATTCTTCATATAATTCAGGGTCTTTTGAAATGATAAGTTCTACGGATTTTACGGTAAAATCGTAAATTTTACCGGTTTCAAAATCGAGTAAATATTGCATCATAACCGTTTTTGTCGAATACGGGTCGTTATAATAATAATACGAATTATTGTATCTGTACGGGTCGTATTCCTGTACGGTTTTATTTGCAATAAAATGGCTGATACTTCCGAATACGGGGATTCTGTTAAATTCATTATTCATATAGATATACAAAACACCTTTATTACTGAAACCCCATATTTTTCTCGTATCTATTTTTTTTTGTATTCCAAGATTATCATAAACCGTTATGTATTTATTTTCAAACAACTTGTCGTAGAAATCGAATGAATTATAGTCAATTGTTGTTAAAATTTGTGATTTCGGAATCGGGTTATTATCTTTAACCTGCTGAAAATTAAGAAATATTCCGTCTGCAAATTTAAATGCCGGAGTATATTTTATTTTTCCTTTCAAATTATTATTTTGGGAAAAAGTAATTGAAATAAGAAAAAGGAATAATATGCTTGCGTATAATTTTTTCATATCTTATATAATTAACGAAAAATTTTAATGATTTGTTATGTCAAAAATTAATCTTCCTCTTTCGGATATTCCACGCGGGTATGGTAAATATTTTTAAGCTTTGTTTTCAGCACTTTCTTTACCGTATTAATTTCGGCAAAAGTAATGTCTGCATTAATCAACAAATTTTGATTTATTTTTGATTGTACAATATGCTCAACCAAATCATCAATATTTTTTTCGGTATATTCTTTTAATGATCTTGAAGCCGCTTCAACGGAATCGACAATCATCACCAAAGCGGTTTCTTTAGAATAAGGTAATTTGCCGTGATATTTAAATAAATTTTCATCAATTTGTTCGTCCGGATGCAGTTCTTTGTATTTATGAAGGAAATACATAATTTTAGATGCTCCGTGATGTGTGGGAATAAAATCGGCAACTTCTTTAGGTAATCCGTATTTTGCAGCAATTTTTATTCCGTCATCGACATGTTTTTTTATAATTTGAACACTTTTTAAAGGGTCAATCTTATCGTGCGGATTTTCACCGTGTTGGTTTTCGACAAAAAAAGACGGATTATTCATTTTTCCTAAATCGTGATAAAGTGCTCCTGCCCTTACCAGAAGAGCATTTGCACCTATTTCGCGTGCGGCTTCTTCCGAAATATTTGCAACTTGAACGGTATGCTGAAAAGAGCCGGGAGCTTTTTCGGAAAGTAATTTCAATAAAGGTCGATTGGTGTCCGAAAGTTCGATTAAGGTAACATCAGACAAAAATCCGAATAATTTTTCGAACAAATAAATTAAGGGATATGCCATTAAAACCAAGACACTGCTTGCAGCAAACCAAATAATATAATTGGTATCAATTTTTGAAATATCTCCTTCACGTACAACCGTAAAAGCAAAATATAATAACACATAGGTAATAAAAATCAGCAATGCCGTCCAAAGAATCTGACTTCTTCTGTACAGTCTGCTGACACCGGAAATAGCAACAAAGCCGGCAATAAATTGTATAAAAATATATTCAAATCCGTTGGCTGCAATATATCCGATAATCAATATCGTAATTGTATGATGTAAAAATGCCGTACGCGGCTTATAGAAGGTTGCCGTAATTAAAGGTAAAACCGTTACGGGAACCAAATAAATGTTTGTAACGGTACTTTTTGCAGCCAAAGCAGAGCTGACAACAAACAGTACGGTTAATATTATAAAATACAACAGTTTACGATTACTGTTAAAAATAGGTTTATTATAAAAATACAGATGCAGGAATAAAATTGCAAGTATAGCTCCTGTTAAAATAAACTGCCCGAGAAAAACAATAAAATTATCAGAATAAGAATTTTTTTCTGACATATATTCTTTCTTTAAAGACATTAAAATTTGATATTTATTATCATTTATCAATTGTCCTTCGTATATAATTCGTTCTCCCGCCTGAATCATTCCTCTTACGGGAGATAAATTACCGAGTAAACGTTCTTTTGCTTTTTCCGATAAATCGGTGTCGTAAATTACATTCGGTTTTATATATCCCGATAAGTTTAAATCGGGAATCGGAACCGGACTTTTTTCTTTATACGTTTTAAAATAGTTTAAAAGGATACCGTATGCTTGTTTTGAAGAATAAAAATCATGATAATTCCTTAAATCTGCAATATTATTATTTAAGACAAATATTTTGGGATTATTCGAATTATACGTAAAATTTTCCGGAAAAGGTTCTATAATTCCTTTTTCGTAAATCTTTTTAATTCTTTTAATAAATCCCGATTTTAAAGAATCTTGGTAAATTTTAAAATTTTCAGTTTCTTTATCTTTATCCGAAATTGATGCGAACAATTCGTTAAAATCTTTACTTACTTTATTTTCAACAGATTGCAACACTTCCTTATGAAAAATATAATACGGTTTTGCCGATTTTAAAACACTGTCTTTTTCTGATTTAATTCGTTCATCGGTTTTGTAAACCGGAAAATCAAATTCTGCTATCAAACTTTTGTGCTTCCAAGGTTCGCCTTTTTGAAATTCATAACCGAATTTATTGCTGTGCGGTAGAATAAAAACCGTTATTAAAGCAGCTGCGGTAAACATTAAAATTTTATAGAAGAAGTTCAATTTGTTTTTTTGCATCAGAAATATTTTACAGTTAAAAACCAAGCAAATGTATAATTATGCTTTGAAAATGAGAAATAAAAAACAATAAAACACAAAAAAAGAGATACAAAAATTTTATTTATAATATTTTTATATAATTTTGCATTAGGAAGAATTATTGATATTAACAAAAATAAAAAATCAAGATGGAAGAACCAATGACTGACGGAGCCAAAAAATTCAGAGAGAATGTTTTTACAAGTTCAGTGAGAGCAGGAAAAAGAACTTATTATTTTGATGTAAAAGAAACTAAAAACGGTGAAAAATACATTACCGTTACCGAAAGAAAACGCCGTTATAACGAAGACGGCAGCTACAAAGTTGAGAAACACAAAATTTTTCTTTACAAAGAAGATTTTGACAAATTTGCCGACGCATTGGACGATGTAATTGAATACGTAGAATCCGG
>CAZCPV010000118.1:0-3558 GCA_964500765.1 uncultured Draconibacterium sp. | reverse complement strand
ATTTTGACAAATTTGCCGACGCATTGGACGATGTAATTGAATACGTAGAATCCGGGAAAATACCCGAAAAAACAGAATATTCCGATGAACCGGAAAAAAAAGAAGATGAAGAAGACTATACCAATGTAAGTTTTGAAGATTTGGACAGTGATAAAACAGAATAATATTTGATTTATAAAAAAAAAAATGCGGATTTGATAAATCCGCATTTTTTTATTTCCTTATATCCGCATATTTACATTTAAAGGATTGACAGTCAGGGCTTCACTTTTCAAATTAAAGTGATACGAATTGCCTCTTAACTTTCTGTAAATTAATACAGTATCTGACTTGCAAATTTAAGGTATTTAAAGATTACAACATTATCTTCTCTTTTATTTTTTCAAAATCTCCAATCATATTTAATTTTTCCGCTGTTTTTCTGTTTACGAATAATTTTACGATATCCGGTTTCTGTTCTCTGAATTTCGGCATTTTTCCGTCCAAAATATCCAATCCGATTTTCAGAGAAGTTTCCGTTACGGCATCCCACGGAATAACATAACCCGATAAACCGCCTCGTAATACGGTATCTTCCAACATACAAACCGTAGGGAAATTATCGGTTATTATACTTAACAAATCATAACCGGATGCGGCAATAACCGTGCTCGTTCCTACATATACCCATTTTACGCCTTTGCGTTTGAAATAATTTTTTGCTTTTTCAAAATCTTCCGGCTCCTGAATTTCATAACTGACTAACTCAATATTTTTTTTCTTTGTGTATTCGAGAATATCGTCGTATTGAATTTCTGCCTGCAATTCACCTCGGCGATATAATACACCGATTTTTTTCAGATTTTTTTCAAATTTAAAAACCGTATGTTCAAATTGTTCTTTAATTTCCGGAGCATAACATACCGCATAATAGTTTTTATTGTGTTCTTTTTCAAAATCGGCAATAATTGCCGGACTGTAAATACCGGTAAAAACAACCGGAATATCCTCATTTTTAAGATATTGACCTATTCTCATACTGATAGGAGAGCCGATTGAAAAAATTAAATCAACATTATCGTTTTTAAATTTTTCGACGGCATGCATTACATTTTCTTCATCTCTTTTACAATTTACATAGGTAATTTGCAAATTATTATCCCGTTCTTTTCTGAAAACATAGCCGGCTTTTTTTAAACCGTCTTCGATAATATTAATGGATTTGATAAAAATTTCGAGATTATCCCAATATAAAATACCGATTTTTTTTATTTTTTGCGTATAATGTTTTGCCCTTTCCTCGCCTTTTAAAACACGCAAAGCACCTTGTGCCAATGCTTCAAGTTCCGACTCACCGGGATAAATATGTACTTTCCCGAGAAAATCGATACGTTCCTTTATCCATCCGGTAAGCATTTTTGAATGAGCCAAACCGCCTGTTAAAATTATTCCGTCAATTTTTCCTTTCAAATTAGTCGCTCTTTTTCCTGTTTCTTCGGCAATTTGATATGCCATAGCTTTAAAAACCAATTCATATTTTTCAGAACCGGCGGCTACAAATCGTTCTACATTTCTGGCATCATTCGTATTAAAATAGGAAACTAATCCACCCCTTCCTACAACCATTTTTTTAAGTTCTTTTTCGGAATATTTCCCCGAAAGTGTTGTATCAAGAAACTTAAAAAGCGGTAAACTGCCGCTTCTTTCGGGCGAAAAAGGCCCTTCGTATAATCCGTGATTTACGTTTACGGCTTTCCCTTTCCTTAATGCCGCAACCGTAATACCGCCGCCGAGATGAGCTACGATAAGGTTTAAATCCGTAATTTTTTTATTCAGCAATTGTGCATGTTTACGTGCTGTTGAAAAAATATTTAACGCATGCAAAAGAGAAGAACGTTCAAAATTTTTATGTCCGGAAATACGAGCTATGGGTTCTAAATCATCAACAGCCGGCGGATCGACAATAAATGACGGAACGGAATGTTCCCAACCGATACTGTATGCAATAACACAACCCAAATTTGAAGCATGTTGTCCTTGATAGCCGTTACGAGCATCATTAATCATTTCTTGGTCAACATAATAAGTACCGCTCGGAATCGGTTTTATTAAACCGCCTCTTCCTACTACGGCATCTAATTTATTTAAATCGAAACCGTGTTTTTCAATTGCCGAAATAATTTCTTCTTTACGAAAAGTATATTGTTCCCAAATATCCGAGAACTGTTCCAGTTGTTTCGGACTGTGGCTGACATTTATTTCAAAAAGGCATTCTTCATTTTGAAAAACACCGATTTTTGTTGAAGTAGAACCCGGATTTACGGTTAAAATATGATATTTCTTCATCGTATTCTCTTGATATAATAATCACAATCAATAAACGTGCAAAATAATTGATTTTATATCATTTACGAGAATATTTTAAAACATAAATTTATTTTTTATAAAAACTGCTTACGGATTTTGCAATAAGATACTGTGCCGACCAATACAGCACGATGGTTACAATTTTTGAGAATTCATAATCGGCATAAAACTTTGTAAAAGCAATATTTGTATCCGAAAAAACGAATAACAAAGCACCGAACCATGCAAATTTTGAAGTGACGGAATAGTTTTTCTGCAAAAAAGCCCGCCAAGCCATTGTTATGATAACCGTAATGTACACAATAACCGGAATAGTCATATTAGCCGTATATTGAGCAAAAAATACGGCAAGTATGCCGGCAATCAGATAAAACGGAACGGAACTTAAAATTTTTAATTGTTTGTTTCGCTTAACAAAAGCAATAATATAAAATATATGGGCAATTAAAAAAGCAATCAATCCGAACATAAATTTGTCGATTACTTTCATTAAAAAAATGTCGCCGAACAGTGAAAAAATGAAACCGATGAAAATTAATTTATTGTATGATGAGTCAGGTTTTATCATAAAAAGCAAAATAATTAAAGGCAAAGGTTTTGTAATTGCTCTTAAAATATCATTATCAATAAATACGGCAAAGCAAAAAACTGCG
This sequence comes from uncultured Draconibacterium sp., assembly GCA_964500765.1. GTDB lineage: Bacteria > Bacteroidota > Bacteroidia > Bacteroidales > JAADGE01 > JAADGE01. The sequence goes on along the minus strand of CAZCPV010000118.1, from coordinate 559 downwards.
GCTGCAAGGATATATAATACGGTTAATAATTTTTTCATCGGAAATTTTATTTAATTTTCATTCAAATATAAAATCCACAAGATACGGTGTGAATAACTTAATAAACAACAAGTTACAACAATTACACATCATTATTAATTAACTATTCACGCCGTGACTGTCAATTGCTTAGCTGCAATCCTGCGGAAGTAAGGTCAAATATAAAAATTTTGTTCCGAATAAGGAAATAAATATATTTGCATCTTTTAAACTTAATAAATAAAAAATGGAAAATACCCAAGATACTTGTATTGTATGTAAAAGAAATGAGAATGAAGTCCCTTTAATTGTTATGAAATATAAAGGTAAGGAGTTGAGAATTTGTCCGCAGCATGTTCCTGTTTTAATTCACGACCCGCAAAAATTAGTCGGATTAGTGGAAGGTGCCGAGGGATTTACGGCAGGTTAATAACAATTTTTAAAGAGAAAAAGGTCCGAAAATAAAAATCCTCGGATTTTTATTTAGGGAGTTTCCGGAAATGCCAATTTTCTTATAATGAGCTTCTTATAGAGATTAAAA
>CAZCPV010000117.1:1902-9598 GCA_964500765.1 uncultured Draconibacterium sp. | reverse complement strand
GGGTTCAAAAAAATATTTTTTACGGAAAAATCGTAAAATTTGCCGACTACTACCCTACTTCAAACGGTTTTGAAAAAAATCTTCAACTTCTGAAAGAAAAAGTAAAAGACGGCTATTCCGTTTTGATATACCCCGAAGGCAGCCGTTCGCCCGATTTAAAAATAAAACGTTTTCATAAAGGTGCTTTTGAATATGCAAAAGCACTGAATATTGATATTTTACCGATAATTATTCAAGGTGCCGGCGATTGTATCCCGAAAGGCGAACCGTTTTTAAAAAGCGGACAAATTTCAATTAATATTTTGCAAAGAATAAAACCCGATAATTTCGGAGTTACAAGCAGGGAGCAAGCAAAAAATATCAGAAAATTTATGCAATCGGAATATCAAAAAATCAGAAAAAAATACGAAACACCCGCTTATTTCCGAAAAAAACTGATTGCAAACTACATATACAAAACACCTGTGTTAGAGCATTATACAAGAATTAAAACCAAACTCGAAAATAATTACGAATTTTTCAATACAATTCTTCCGAAAAAAGGACACATTACCGACATCGGTACCGGATACGGCTATTTGCCTTATATGTTAAGTTTTTGCTCAAAAGAAAGAACAATAATCGGAATTGATTATGATTGCAAAAAAATAAACACGGCAAATCACAACATTTCTAAAACCGAAAATCTGAATTTTATTTGCGATGATGTTTTAACAGCCGATTTTCCGAAAAGCGATGCTTTTATCATAAACGATGTACTGCATTATATGCCGAAAGAAAAGCAAAAAGAACTGATAATCAAATGTATAAACAATCTAAACCCAAACGGAAAAATAATTATTCGAGACGGAAATTCGGAAATGAAGAAAAAGCATAAAGGCACTAAACTAACCGAATTCTTCTCGACAAAATTGTTGAAATTTAATAAAACAGAATTTGGCAAACTGCATTTCACTTCAAAACACGAAATATTGGAAATTGTAAAGCCCTTTAATTTTAAGGTCGAAATAATTGACGAAACAAAATTTACCTCAAATATTATTTTTGTTCTTAAAACCGGACTTTCCAAGTCTTAGAGACTTGGAAAGTCTCCCTTTATACCGACAATCTTTCCTTAAACGGCAAAAAAGTCATAAAATCGGCATGATGCACGATATATGCCTCTGTTGTTCTTTTAACCATATTACCTTCACCGGCATGCGTTGCAATTATATGGCAAACTTCTGCAGGCACACTGCATTCTTCGGCTATCGAAACACCGGAAAACGGATGTCGCAAATATTTCCCGTATGTTCCCTGCACGGCTTTACCGTTTTCATCAAGAACATACTCCAAAAGTTTTCCTACATCGGCTAAAATTGCACCCGCAATAAGTACGTCCATATTTACGGGCAGTTCACCGTGATAAAACTTATTAATTTGATTTCCGGCATCTTTGGCAATATGCACAACCGATGTTTTATGTTCCGCAAAAGTAACGTTTGTAGGCACAAGCAAAGTAAAAGGAATTCTGTTTAAATCATCTGCTGTTAAAACACTTCGCTCCAAAGCCAATTCCCATGTTTTTGCCGTTACTTCACGCAATTTTTCATCTTTTATCCAAGCGAGTTCCTCGCCCCAAAGTTTTTTTACTTCTTTTGTCATAATTATTTTCTTACAATTTAGCAATCACCGCATCAGCCATTTCTTTTGTAGAAGCTGCACCTTTTTTAACAACATCGGCAGTTCCCCGCATTTTCATCATATCGTAAGTTCTTACTTTTCCTTCGGAGATAACATCGGCAACTGCTTTTCTGATTTTTTTGGCAATCGCATCTTCTTCAATAAAATCAAGCATCATACAAGCAGATTCTATCATAGCAATCGGATTTACGATAGATGTTTCGTAATCGGCATATTTAGGTGCCGAACCGTGTGTCGGTTCAAAAACGGCAACACCGTTTAGCGACCATTGTGCACTGCAAGCAAAACCAAGTCCGCCGATTAATCCGGCAAAACCGTCAGAAACAATATCCCCGAACATATTTCCGGCAACGATAACCCCGTAATTTTCAGGATTTTTGGTAAGCCACATCATTTGTGCGTCAATGTTCGTATTCCAAAGTTCAATTTCCGGATAATCTTTTGCCTGCATCTCCAAAGCCATTTTATACATCATACCGGAAGTTTCGCGAATTACATTGGGCTTTTCGGCAAGTGTAACCGATTTGTAACCGTATTTTTTCGCATAATCGAATGCTGCCGTAAGAATATTCCGTGTTCGTTCTTTCGTAAAAATACGAGTTGAAACCGAAACATCTTCTCTCGGTGCATTACTGAAATTTTTCACAAATTTCGGATGCGTCATCAATGCCTCGTAAACTTTATCTCCCGGATTGCTCCATTCAACGCCGCCGTATAATCCTTCCGTATTTTGTCTGAAAATTACAACATCAACTTCGGGTTCTTCAATTTCTTCACCTTGCCCTCTTCTGATAAAGTTCAAAGGATTGCCTTTATATGTTCTGCACGGACGAGCACAAATTTCCAAACCGAAATGCTGACGCAAACCCACTATCGGACTCGAATACACCAAACCTTTCTCTTTAAGCTCCGGAGCAAGTTCTTCAAATGCCTCGTCTTTCGGTTTTGAAGTAATGGCACCGAATAGGGCAATTTTATGTTTTTCAAGCAAGTCTATTGTTCTTTGCGGAAGCGGATTACCTTCTTTTTTCCAAAATTCCCAACCGATATCGCCTTCGATATAATCGGCATCAAATCCTGCCGCATTAAGCACTCTTAAAGTTTCATCGAGAACGGCTCTTCCTATTCCGTCTCCGGGTAAAGTTACAATGGTTCTTTTCGACATAATCGTTTAAATTATTTGGTTTTAATAAAATTTTCGTAAATTTATAACTTTTAAAACAAATCAAAAATTCATTTTTTTTAATTTATGAAAATATGTTAAACAGCATAAAATTTTTCAGTATCTCAATTTTATTTTTTTTTATCGGCAACTTTAAGGCAACATCCCAACAAATTGATTGTTACACAATTGCCGCCGGAAAAAATACAAGTATCGACGGTTCTGTACTTGTAGGACACAATGAAGACGACGGCGGACCCGAAATGCTCGTTAATTGGTTTAAAGTTCCCGAAAAAAAGTTCGGTCAAAACGATTCGATAACTTTACTGAACGGAACAAAAATTCCGCAAACAGAAAAAACGTTTTCATACCTTCGCTTTCAAGTTATGAAACAAAAATTCGGCGATGCTTATGTAAACGAAAATTCTGTTTTAATATGTTCCGATGCCTGTGCTTCAAAAGAAGATACGGCAAAAGGAAATATCGGATATTATTTGCGAAAAATGATTGCCGAACAAGCAACAAGTGCAAGAAATGCCGTTAAACTTGCCGGAAAACTGATACAAAAATACGGTTATGAATCTTCCGGCAGAACTTATACGATTGCCGATGCCGACGAAGTTTGGATGCTCTCCGCCGTTAAAGGAAAACATTGGGTTGCCGAACGCATACCCGATGATGAAATTGCAATTATTCCGAATTATTACACTATTCAGGAAGTAAACTTAAAAGATACGACAAATTTTCTTGCCGCTCCGGATATTATAAAATATGCCGAAAAAAGGGGCTGGTATAATGCAAAAACCGACGGTAATTTTAATTTCCGAAAAGCATACGGCGATTCTGCCTGCAATATTGCCGATTACAATATTCCGCGACACCTTGCCGGAATAAATTTTCTGTCCGAAAAGCAATACACCGAAACCGATATTTTGCCGTTTTCATTCAAACCGAAAAAGAAGATTTCCGGAAAAGATATAAAAAATATACTGTCAAGCCATTATGAAGGCACAAAATTTTGCCGTTTGCCGGAAAATAAAAATCCGCATCAAAATAAAATCAGAGGAATTTGTACCGAAACAACACAATACAGCTTTGTTGCACAATTACGAAGCAATATGCCGGCTGCCGTCGGTGCGTTAATATGGATTGCACCCTATAACGGTTGCCTGTTTCCGTATATTCCCGTTTATTTCGGAATTTATAACACAAACGAAAAAGTTCGATTTAAAAATTACAAAAATGCCGAAAAATTACAATTTGAAAACGATAAAAATAATCTTGACTTATTTCAGGAACATTCCTATTACGCTTTTAATCAATACGTTAAATTTATTGAGCAAAATTATCCCGAACGCATTGAAGAAGCCCGTATTTTTAAAAATTTAACAGAAAATAAACTTTCAAGAAATCAAAAAAATCTTGAAAAATCGGTTCTCGAAGTTTATAAATCTTATCCCGATGATACAAAAAAAATATTAACCGACTATTGCAATCGATATTTTGATACTGTTTTAAGAATTTCAAAACAAATTATGAACAAATAAAAAATTTAAAATACTGAAACCATGAAAACATTAAATCCGAAAACCTGTTTAATACTCTTTTTTATATTCACGTTTTTTTCTTCTTTTTCTCAAGAACCCGAACTTGAAACCGTTATTCAACGAGGGCATCTCGGTGCCGTAAAAGTTGCCGTTTTCAGCCCCGACGGCAAATACCTTGTTACCGGCGGAAGAGACCGAACGGCAAAATTGTGGGAAATTTCAACGGGAAGAGAAATGCGAACCTTTATCGGACATCAAGGAACCATTGAAGCATTATGTTTTACACCCGACGGAAAATACATTGCAACGGGAAGCACCGATAAAACCGTAAAATTATGGAATATCTTAACCGGCAAACTAATCAGAACCTATGACGATAAAAATGATAAATCGTATTTTAAAACAGGAATTACTTCAATCGCTTTTACGACTGACGGAAAAAAACTGATTGCAGGCGGAACAAACAGATACTTAAGAATTTACGATACCGACACAGGCAATTTAATAAAAAAATTCGAAGTAACATCGAATCTGGGTACCAATACCGGCGTACAACTTCAAATGAGTAAAAATGATAAAGATATTTTAGTTTCGGAAGATAACCGAAAAGCCGCTGTATATAATCTCGAAACCGGAGAAAAAAAGATTTTGTTAAAATCATTTGATAAAGGAAGTTGTGGGGGATGCGGCACGTTTGCAAAATTTTCCGGTGATGAAAAATATGTAATATCCGGTTCGCATAACGGTAATTTGGTTTTATGGAACTTAAAGACAATCAAAGTTATAAAAACCTATCTTAAAGAAGTAAAAGACATTGTATCGGTTGACATAAGTTCTGACGGGAAAACAATTCTTTATTCCGACAAAAAAAACGTAACGCTTTTCAATCGCTTTTCCGGGAAAAAAATCAGAACAATTAAAACCGGCCAAAAAGAAATTAATTATGCGGAATTCAGTCCCGACGGAAAATATTTTATTACGGCAAGCGACGACGGAACGGCAAAATTAAGAAAAACTTCAAACGGAAAGCTTGTAAGAACCTTTGTCGGCTATATTAATAAAAGCAACCAAGGAACCGATTTAGACAGAGAAAACTATTGGCAATCATGGGCAAGAGCTTATTTTGACAGAAAAACTAACGTAAAATTAAGCCCCGACGGCAAAAAGTTAATTATCGGAAAAAAAGATTCAATTGCCAAAGTATTGGATTTTGAAACAGGAAAAACACTTTTTAACCTTAAAGGGCATTCGGCTGCCGTTATTTGTTTTGATTTTTCGCCGGATAATAAAATAATTGCAACCGGCAGCAGCGATAAAACAATAAAACTTTGGAATGCAAATACCGGAAAACTTATTAAAACATTAAAAGGTCATACGTCAATGGTTTATTCCGTTCATTTTAATGCCGACGGAACAAGATTACTGTCAAGCAGTTGGGACGGAAATACAATTATTTGGAATGTAAGAACAAGGAAAAAAGAGAAATTTTTTAATGATATTAAAGCTTTCGATTCCGATTTTTCTCGAATAGGAAATTATATTGTTTCCTGCGGACTTGACAAAAATTTCTCACTTTATGAAATTTCGTCAGCCAAATTATTTCGAAATTTTATCGGTAATACCGACGTTGTTTCTTCTTTCGATTTCAGCCCCGACGGAAAAACAATCGTTTCCGGCTCGTGGGACGGAAGCGTTGAACTTTGGGATATAATTTCCGGCTTTCAACTGAAAAAAATAAATCCCGATCAAGGGCAAATTCACTCCGTTGCATTTTCAAAATACGGAAAATATTTTTTTACCGGCGGTTCTGACGGAACCGTAAAAATGTGGGATACAAATTCCGGTAAACTTATGAAAACATTTACGGGACACAAATCTGCCGTAACTTCACTGCAACTCACACCCGACAATCAATCGCTTATTTCATGCAGTATCCAAGGTGTTGTAAAAGTTTGGGAAATCGTCAATGCAAAAATTATTTATACCTATTATCAACTTACCCGAAATGATTGGTTTGTAAAAGCAAGAGGCGGTTTTTTTGACGGAAATGCCGGAGCAAAAAAATATATTTACTATGTAAAAGGTATGCAAACTTTCAATGTTGACCAATTTTTTGAAGATTTTTACCGTCCCGGATTGCTTCAGCAAGCATACAAAACAAAAGGTTTGATTAATGAAAATATAAATCTTGATGATTATCTGAAAAAATCGCCGCCGCCGAGCGTAAAATTTAAAACTTCGTATAATGATTCCGTATTTAAAACAGGTATTATAGACATTGCCTATCAGGTAACAGATAACGGCGGAGGAATTAACGAAATAAAAATAATGCAAAACGGAAAACGCATTATTACGGATTTTCGAGGTTCAAACAGAGTAAAAAGAGGCAGAAAAATAAATGCCGGAATAGAACTGATGTTAATTCCCGGGAAAAACAAAATACAGATTTCTGCTTTCAGCAAAGGAAGAATCGAATCAAATATTATTAATCAAACAGTTGTATTTGAGAGTAATAAAAATTTATCCGATTGCTATATTTTAACCATAGGAATAAACCGATACAAAAATGAAAGTTTAAATTTGAATTATGCAAAATCGGATGCCAAAGCTTTTTCGGATATCATAAAAAAACGGAGTAAAGACCTGTATAACAATATGTATTTCTATAATTTATATGATAAAAATGCAAATAAAGACAATATCATTAATGCCGTAAATGAAATTGTTTCAAAATCAAAACCCGAAGATGTTTTTATATTTTATTATGCGGGACACGGAAGTATGGTCGGAACGGACTTTTATTTTATCCCGACAAATTGTATTCGTATTTATGACCTCGAAGACTTGGCAAAAAATGCCCTTAATGCTGAATTTATGCAAAAAAAATTCAATGAAATAAAGGCACTGAAACAAATAATGATTTTGGATGCTTGCCAATCGGGCGGTGCAACGGAAATACTCGGACAAAGAGGTGCCGTAAAAGAAAAAGCCATAGCACAACTTTCCAGAAGCTCCGGAATTCACGTTTTGGCATCGGCAGGCAGCGAACAATTTGCCGTAGAATTTAAAAGTCTCGGGCACGGATTATTTACCTACGTTTTATTAAAAGCACTCGGAGGAAATGCTGACGGTGCTCCCCTTGACGGAAAAGTAACTATCTATGAATTAAAATCTTACCTTGACGACCAAGTTCCTGAATATACAAATAAATTTAAAGGTGTAAGACAATATCCCTATGCTTACTCCGGCGGAAACGACTTTCCTCTGACATTAAGCGACAACAGATAATCTGTTTTTTAACATA
>CAZCPV010000117.1:0-1802 GCA_964500765.1 uncultured Draconibacterium sp. | reverse complement strand
AATCTGTTTTTTAACATACGCAAAATTTTCATAAATCTCTGTTTCATTGTTCATAAAATTTATTTACTTCGCAACGGTTTATTTTTTTATTAATCATAAAATTATATTGATATGACTTCACAAGATTATATGGACAGAGAAGCCCGTTACGGAGCACACAACTACCACCCTTTGCCGGTTGTTCTTAAAAAAGGCGAAGGCGTTTATGTTTGGGACGTAGAAGGAAAAAAATATTTCGATTTTCTTTCGGCATATTCAGCTGTTAATCAAGGACATTGCCACCCTAAAATTATCGGTGCAATGACCGAACAGGCAAAAAAATTGACCCTTACTTCACGTGCTTTCTATAACGATGTTCTCGGAGAATTTGAAGAATACGTAACAAACTATTTCGGCTACGACAAAGTGTTGCCGATGAATACCGGTGCCGAAGCCGACGAAACCGCTTTGAAACTCGCCAGAAAATGGGCTTATGAAGTAAAAAAAGTTCCGGAAAACGAAGCTAAAATAATTGTTTGCGAAAACAATTTTCACGGCAGAACCATTACCATTATTTCTATGTCAACCGACCCCGATGCCTATAAAGGTTTCGGACCCTACACACCCGGATTTGTAAAAATTCCGTATAACGATATTGATGCGTTAAAAAAAGAATTGAAAGACCCGAATGTTGCTGCATTTCTTGTTGAACCCATACAAGGCGAAGCCGGTGTATATGTTCCCGATGACGGATATATTAAAAAAGCATACGATTTATGTAAAGAAAAAAACGTGCTTTTCATAGCCGACGAAGTGCAAACGGGAATTGCAAGAACAGGGAAATTATTAGCATGCGATCACGAAAATGTTCGACCGGATATTCTTATTCTCGGAAAAGCCATATCGGGCGGTGCCATGCCCATTTCTGCCGTATTAGCCGATGACGATATTATGCTTGTAATAAAACCCGGTGAACACGGCTCCACTTTCGGCGGCAATCCGTTGGCAGGAAAAGTTGCCGTTGCGGCATTAGAGGTAATAAAAGAAGAAAAACTTGCCGAAAATGCCGAAAAACTCGGAAAAATATTCCGCGAAGAACTTCGTAAAATTGATTCGGAAATGGTAGAACTCGTAAGAGGAAAGGGCTTACTTAACGCAATGATTATTAAACCGAAAAACGGAAAAGAAGCATGGGATGTTTGTCTGAAACTGCGAGATAACGGTTTATTGGCAAAACCCACACACGGACATATTATCCGCTTTGCTCCGCCTTTGGTAATTAATGAAGAACAAATACGAGAAGCTGCAAAGATTATAAAAGAAACAATTTTATCATTTTAATAAGTTAGTAAATCTATGATTGAGAGAGGATTGTATTTTACAACTCTTTCTTATTTTCTGCATAAAGAAAGCATAACCGAATACAGTTATGCTTTCTTCGAAATTTATTTTAACTCATTATTATCTTATATACACACAGCGTATTACTATAATGCCTGAATATATTCTATCGTATTTAAAGCGGCAACCGTTCCGTCAGCAACGGCTGTTGTAATTTGCCTGTAAGTTTTTTCTGTACAATCGCCTGCCGCAAAAACACCCGATACGGAAGTCATCATGTCTATATCCGTAATAATCTCAGCTCTTTCATTAAGTTTTACAATATTTTTAAACGGTTCTGTTTGAGGGACATATCCTATAAAAATAAACACCCCGTCAATATTTTTTTCGATTTCTTTTCCGGTTTTTAAATTTTTTACGGTAACTTTTTCCAAAGATTGCGACCCGTAAAATCCGGAAACGGTAGAATTTAATATAAAATC
>CAZCPV010000116.1:0-9786 GCA_964500765.1 uncultured Draconibacterium sp. | reverse complement strand
CTTAAAGGGGAAAATCATTATTAATTTAAACTATTTCTTTTTTTTCGGGTTCTTCCGTAAGAAATGTTACAAAATTACCGCGCATTCCCGTTCCTCCGGAAATTTTATCCTGCATTACATTTGTAATCATTTTTGTATCGGATATTCCTTTTCCGTCAGAACGTTTTAATCCCATTCCTTTATTATTATGGCCGAAACCGTGAACAACATAAACGGCATCCGAACGTATTCTTTCCGTTATTCTTATTTTTACGGAAAACGTAGAAACAATTCCGTCTTGATTTTTCAACCAAATTCTTTGTCCTTTTTTAAAACCCCAATCTTTTGCTGTTTTAGGATTAATCCAAACACTGTTTTCATCCATCAAATCAGCTAAGTAAGGATTATTTACGGTTTTTCCGAAGGTGTGCATAGGGGCTCTTCCGTAAATGAAACGATAGAAGCCCGGAGCGGCTTGGGGATGTTTTGTATAAACCGGCATCGGGTCGTAACCTTCTTCAGCCAAAGCCGTTGAATACAATTCTATTTTACCGGTATTGGTTCCGAATTCTATTTCTTCACCCTCCCGATAATATAAATCGTCATAGGTTCTGTCAAAGGTTTTAACTCCTATTTTTTTCATTTCTTCGAGAGAAGAACCTATTTTTTTCAATTGCCAATCAAGTTCTTCTTCTATATTTTCAAATTTGAAATAATCGTGAAGCCCTAAACGTTCTCCCAATTGTTTTGCAATCCACCAACCGGGTTTTGTATCATATAAAGGTTTTGTTGCCGGTGCTCTGAGAGCAATCGACGGTTTTCTATGTTTTAAAACCCTGAGCATATCATAACGTTCCAAATAAGTTGCTTCCGGTAAAACCACATCAGCCCATCCGGTAATTTCCATCGGCATGGTATCAATTACGGCAATAAATTCAAGATGTTTGATAGCTTCTAACGTATTATTGATATCCGGTAAAGAGGATATTAAATTTGTTCCGTAAACCAACCATGCTTTAAAATTACAGGAATCTTCCGGTTTTACCATATTATTCGGAATTGTGGCTTCACAAACACCCGAAGAAATTACTTCATGAACAAGTTTATAACTTCCGGGGAAAGCATCTCTCCAAGTTCTTTTCGGTTTCGGATACGGGGGATGCGGAAATTTCGGTAATTTGAATTTTTCGGCAATATAAAATCCGCCTCTTCTGCCGTAAGAACCAAGCAGTGCATTCAAAATTGCGATGGCACGACTTCGTTGAGTATCATCACCGTACCAAGTAACATGCCTTCCCGGATGAATAATTACGGAAGGTGATGCGGCTCCCATTTCATAAGCAGCTTCTCTTATTTTATTGGGGTCTAATCCTGTTTCCGTTGCTGCCCATTCAGGCGTAAATGTTTTTACATGATTTTTTAATAAGTCAAAACCGTATGTATATTTTTCAACATACTTTTTGTCATATAATTCATCATTAATTATAACGTGTATCCAAGCTAAAAGCAATGCAATATCGGTTGCCGGTTTTATCGGTAACCAAATTTTTGATTTACTTGCCGCCGTTGAAAATCGCGGATCAACCGTAATGATGGTTGCTCCGTTTTCAATTGCCTGCGACATTTCCTGAACTTGTCCGTTGTGCATGTTTTCGCCGATATGCGAGCCGATTAAGACCATACATTTTGTATTTCGGATGTCAAGCGGTTCGGGAGAGCCGACACTTTCACCGAACGTTGCGTCAAAACCGACCTCACGAGGTCCTCTACATTGTGCATAAGAAGGTGCAGCAATATTTGTAGAACCGAATGCTTTTAACATGTGTGCAAAATGAGACGTACCGGAACCGTGTGAAAATAAGGCAACACATTCCGGACCGTGTTCTTTTTTAATTCTGTTCATGTTTTCGGCAATCAAATCTAATGCTTCTTCCCATGATGCTTCTTCAAAATAGTCGGTTTCTCCTCTTTTCCCTTTACGTCTGATTAACGGTTTTTTCAGACGATTATCATCATAATACATTCCCAACCCGCCGGTACCTCTCGGGCATAAGCGACCGTTACTTTGTTGATCTTCTTCATTTCCGATAAGTTTAACAATTTTTCCCTTTTTATCGGTATAAGTCCAAGCGGCACATTTCCAAAAACAAACTTCACAATAAGTTGCAGTTCTTTTTAAGTTTGCATCATCAGGAATTTCACTGTCGTCTTTTAAAAAACCGGGCACCCAATTTAATAAAGGTGTAGTTGCAATTGCAAGTCCTCCGGCTCCCATCGAAGTAATCTTAATAAAATCACGTCTTGTTGTTTTCATTTTATCACTTTTAAATATGATTTATATCACATTAAATTTTAACCAAAATTAAATATTTTTATTATAAAACACATTCCCCGAACATCCGGATAAGCATATATAAATAAGTTTAACAAAATATCATTTTTTTATTCAATTGATTTTCTGTTATTTAAACGGTTATTTAGAACAATTATAAAAAGCTTAATGTGTTGCAAAACAGTATTCTTTAAGCTTTTCGATAAGATATATATCTACTTTTGTTTGAAATTTAACATATAAAATAATCCACATATGAAGCACTTTAAATCTAAAAATGATTTTTTTAAATTATTGGCAACTTTTACATTTATTATGTTGCCTTGGTTGTTTGCCTTACTATATAATGTGTATTACAAAAAGGATCCTATTCAGGCAAAAATTGTTCTTCAGAACTACAATACAGATACTGTATCCGGTGCAGATCATACAAAATTTGCCGAACTGCAAAAAGATTTTAAAAGTCCTCAGGAAGTTACCGAAGCATGCATTTCCTGCCACAATAACAGGGGTAAAGAATTTATGCATACCGAACATTTTCAATGGATGAAGAAAGACAGCATACCGGGAAGAGGAAATTTTGAAATGGGCAAAAAAAACATCTTAAATAATTTTTGTATAGGTGTAAATTCCAATGAAAACTTATGTTCAATGTGTCATGCCGGCTACGGATATTCAAATAAGGATTTTGATTTTACCAATCAGAATAATGAAGATTGCTTAGTTTGCCATGATAATACCGGAACCTATAAAAAATCGAATCCTTGTAAAGGACCGAATTTACCCGGTGCCGGAAATCCTTCTCCCAAAGTTGATTTATCGATGGTTGCTCAACATGTCGGATTTCCGAAAAAAAGCAACTGCCTTTCATGTCACGGAGTCGGGGGCGGCGGGAACAATGTAAAACACGGCGATTTAGAAATGGCTTTGAAAAAATGCACAAGAGATGTTGATGTTCATATGGCTTCGGCTGATACTGCAAAAAATGCAAAAGACAACAATATGAGCTGCCAAAAATGTCACAGAACCGTAAATCACAATATAAAAGGTTCGTTAGCCATGGTATCCTCATCACCTAAAAACGGAGTGAGTTGTGTTGAATGTCATACAGACCATCCGCATGCAGATAAATTGCTTAATAATCACTTTCGTCAAGTAGCTTGTCAAACCTGCCATATACCTACTTATGCAAAAGTAAATCCCACAAAAATATATTGGGATTGGTCTTCCGCCGGAAAAATGAAAGACGGAAAACCGATGCACTATGAAAAAGAAATCGGACAGAATGATACAATATGTAAATCAGGAGATTATATTTTGGCAAAAGATTTACCGAATTTAAAAACGCGGGATAATTTCGAAAATATAAAATTAGAATATGATGCAAAACACGGTACCGCTGTTTTTGCAAATAAACTTAAACCGGAATATATTTGGTCAAACGGTTATTATAATCACCAATTTATATCAGATAAAATTACGGATACCATACATCCTTTAAGTTTAAACAAACCGTTCGGTTCTTATGCCGACAATATTAACCCTTCCGACAAAGAACATCCTTCTAAAATAATTCCGGTTAAAATAATGCGCGGAAAACAAATTTATGATAAAGGAAGTATGACCCTAATTCAACCGAAATTAGCCGGTAAAATAAAAGGAAGCGGAGCTTATTGGGTTGATTTTGATTGGAATGCATCTGCAACAGAAGGAATGAAATATTTAAATTTACCGTACAGCGGAAAATATTCTTTTATTGAAACAGAAAGTGTTTGGCCTGTAAACCACATGGTTGCTCCGAAAGAAAACAGCTTAACTTGTGCGGAATGTCATTCACACAACAGTCGTTTAGCCGGACTTACGGATTTTTATTTACCCGGAAGGGATCATTCAAAAATTGTTGATACCGGCGGTGTTGCATTAATTATATTTGCTTTTCTTGCCGTTCTGATTCATACCGTAATAAGAATTGTAAAAAGAAAAAAAGCATAATATTTATCCTATTGATTTATTATTTTAAACATTGATATCGTGAAAAAACAAACATATATTTACAGAAGTTTCGAAAGATTTTGGCATTGGTCTCAAGCATTATTGATTTTCTTTTTAATGCTTACCGGATTTGAAATTCACAGTTCATATAAACTTGTAGGGTTTCAAAATGCAGTACAGTGGCATAATATGGCTGCTTGGGCATTTTTAGTTTTGATTGTTTTTGCAATATTTTGGCATTTTGTAACCGGTGAATGGAAACAATATATTCCGACTTCAAAATACGTAAAAGAACAATTTCGATATTATATTTCCGGTATTTTTAAAGGTGCACCCCACCCTACTAAAAAAACCAGATATAATAAATTAAATCCTCTGCAGCGACTTATTTATCTGGGTTTAAAACTATTAGTTATTCCTGTTCAGGTACTTACGGGTTTTATTTATATGTATTACATTTATCCTAACAACCCGATACACGAGCCGAGTATGGGCGTAATTGCAGTTATTCATACAATAGGTGCCTTTGTTCTGATTATGTTCGTAATTGCCCATGTATATCTTACAACAACCGGCGAAAAAGTTTTTACAAGCATAAAGGCAATGCTTACCGGCTGGGAAGTTGTGGATGTTGATGAAAAAGAAGAACACCTAAAACATATGCAAGAGGCAGTGGATAAAAGTGTTGCAGGATATTACCGATTAGATAAAAACGGAATATTTGTTGATGTAAATAAGGCATGGTTAAAAATGTTCGGCTATGATAAACCGGAAGAGGTAATCGGAAAGCATTATTCAATAGCCCGAGAAGAAAAATATATGAAACGACTTGACGAGCTTGTTGCCAATATTTTAAAAGGAAATAAAGTTATCGGAATTCCGGCAATCAGAAAAAATAAAGACGGGTCGTCTGGAAAACATATTTTATCGGCAAACCCGGTAATTGAAAACGGCGAAACAGTCGGATTGGAAGGTTTTGTTTTGGATATAAACGAAGAAGAAGATTATTCGCAACACATGTATAATGCCGTAAGAAACAGCAAAGCCGGCTATTACAGATTAAATTCTGACGGCTATTTTGAAGATGTGAATAAAGCATGGCTCGATTTATATAAATTTGAAAATAAAAACGAAGTTATCGGCAAACACTATTCCGTAAGCAGATGTGAAGAAGATTTAAAATCTTTGGATGATATTTTTAAACGAGTTACCGTAAACGGCGAAACGATTTCAAGTATTATTGCAACCAGAAAATGCAAAGACGGAACAACCGGAAAACACATACTTTCGGCAAATCCGGTTTATAAAAAAGATAAAATAACGGGAATGGAAGGGTTTATCTTAAATTTACCGGAGGAAAAATAATAATCAGAATCTGAGAAATTTCAATAAAAAAGCACATCTCAAAAAGATGTGCTTTTTTTTATTTGATGAAATACATTTACAAATATTTTGTATATAATTTATTCAATTCTGCTTTCATTTTTATTAAATCAGTATTAGTTGCCGTTTGCGAATAAATTCTGACAAATTCAACAATATTATCATATTGAAAAAGAGACAGTTGAGCTGCATCAAAATTCGGGAAATTATGAGAATTACGACATGTATTTACACATTCTCTGAAATTTTCCCACTCAATTTTTTCGGGTACGGAAAGGTAATAATGAAATTTCTCATGTGAAGTATAAACACCTTCATCAATTTTAGTTAAATCAACAAATTTTCTGATTTGAACCAAACTTGTATAGGGTTTTACTTTTTGTTTTTTTACAACTTTTATATCCGTCTTGTTCAATTTGTCTATTATTAAATCTCCTTCCGAAGCATCGCTTGCATGAAATGCTACCACGGGAATAATTTTATTGAACAACGTGATATGTGCATAATTCATTTTCAGTTCTGCATCCTCTTTTTTCAATTTTTGCCTTAATCGAATAATTTTAGTTTCCATACATTCGTTAAACGATTTTACGGCAATGTACAAAACATCCGGCGTTTTTTGCACTTCCGGATGTTCGGAGTAATATTCTCCGTATGGGCTTTCGCTTTTTAATACCAAACCCTTCGAGCATTTATTGCAAATTGTTAAAAATTCTTCTTTTTGAAGACATGCCAAACCTTTCATAAAAACGGATTTAAAATTTCCCCGAATTTAAGAATAAATAACGATTTAACAAAATTTTACGAGTGTCCGCGAACAACTATTTTCATAATTTTTAAATTCAAATGAAAAAAATGAAAAAGTTGTTTACTGAAACAAACTCGGAGGAATTTAACGAATTTTGTAGGTTCCGTTGCATACGAATAATTTGAATACGGTATGGTTTTTTCTTTACTTTTTGCCATGATGTGTATATTTTTTTGTTATTTATCAATGAAAATTTTACTCGGGTATCATCCACCAAAAAGGTTTTGCTTTGGCTTTATATAAAAACATATAGTGCATAAACAACTTCATCCAATGCCCTGCCGAGCCGACAACACCTACGGTGTCTTTGATGTTTCGTCCCCATTTGGGATATTTTTCCCAATCCTGTACAATCGGATTAACGGTCATTACGGCTGCCTGTCCTTTTATCAGTCCGTAGCCGGCTGAAACAATACATGCGGCACCCATTTTTGCCATTGATGCTTTATGCGGATGGTCATTTTTTCCTGTTTTTATCCGGTGAGCAACATTTTGAGCAACTACTCTTCCTATAACTCCCGAAGGCATGCCGGTACGCGGCGGTGTCGGAAAAATTTTTGTCCCTTTGGGGCTTTGCATCGGTTTTGACATGGTGTGCGGCGGTGCAAAAGCAATTCCCGAGGCATATATATTGTCATAAATCGGATTTTGATAAATTTCCGGCCAATCGCTTGCTTTCCATTCTTCATACGGTTTCGGCGTATAGTCGGCATCCACTTTCATCATACCGTTGGCGGCAAATACTTTTTCGGTAATATCTTCATCGTTTTTGTCAAATGCTTTCATTCCCGCTCCGGTAAATCCGGGAATTAACATTGCAAAATCGTATTTTTTTTCGTGTTCGTTCCCGTCAAGCGTTTCGTAATACACTTTTTTTTCGTCAATTTTTTTAACACCGGCACGTTTTATCCAACGTATGCCGTATTCTTTCAGGATAGATTCGGTAAAAATTTTTGTCGGTGTGATGTATCCGTTTCGTTTTATATAAGCTCCGCCCATTCCGAAATCGCCGAGTTCGTACTCGTTGGAAATCCACCAAATATCTGCCAATTTATTGAGTTTTCGTTTATTAACTTCAAAAGAAATATTTAAAGCATATTCAAAAGCTGCTCCTTGGCAAGTTGCCAGCGGATGTCCGGTTCCGATAAGAAAAGTCTGCTTTTCGCCTTTCTCCATTTTTTCCAGCGATTTTTGAAGATTTTCCCAGGCATGTGCCGCATGGTCGTAGGTACATACCGAATTGGTAAATTTATCGGGACCGAGACCTTCGGTTGCGGCAAAATTTAATTTCGGACCCGTAGCGTTAATCAAAAAATCGTAATCAACGGTTTCTTCTTTTCCTTCGTTTTCTCCGGCAACGTATTTTATTGTAACAAAACCTTTTTCACTGTTTTTGTTTCCTTCCGGATGAATTGAAAGAGCCAATGCCTGTTTATAAATTATACCTTGTTTTTTATATACCGAAGCCAATTTGAATTTTACTTGGTCGGGCTTCATTAAACCCACACCGACCCAAATATTTGACGGTACCCACTGATAATTACTGTTCGGACTGATAATAACAACCTCGTGCTGTTTCCCGAGTTTTCTTTTTGCAACAAGTGCAGCGGTATGACCGGAAATACCGGCACCGAGAATTACTGTTTTTGCCATTTGCAAGAATTTTTATGTTATAAAACACAAATTTAGTAAATAAATAACAATATTCAAATATTTTTTAAGATTAAAATATGTTTTTCTCTTAAAATCTTATATCGCTTCAAATTTTTACCTAAAATATTTTTTCCGTAAATACCGGAAAACGGAACTTTTGCATTTTTAATGATAATATTCCCGATAATTATTTATTTTTACGGCAAAAAATGTCTCCTCAACTTGTATTTTTCGTTATTGCTTCCTATTTTGCATTGCTTATTTTTATTTCTTGGCTGACAGGCAGAAAAATAAATTCGGCAAGTTTTTTTACGGCAGACAGGCAATCTCCGTGGTTTCTGGTAGCTTTCGGAATGATTGGTGCAACCTTATCGGGCGTTACGTTTATTTCGGTTCCGGGTTGGGTTGCTTCAACAAAATTTTGGTATTTTCAAATGGTGCTCGGCTATTTGGTCGGATACTTTACGATAGCACTCGTTTTATTGCCTTTGTACTACAAGTTGAATTTGGTAACCATTTATACTTATCTCGAAAAACGATTCGGTACACTTTCTTACAAAACCGGTTCGGCATTTTTTCTTTTATCGCGGGTTATCGGTGCTTCTTTTCGCCTATTTTTAGTTGCCGGCGTTCTGCAAATCGGATTTTTTAACGCTTTTAATATTCCGTTTTGGATAACCATTCTTATAACCATTTCATTAATATGGGTTTACACATTCAGAGCCGGAATAAAAACCATTGTGTGGACGGATACGCTGCAAACATTATTTATGATTGCGGCTGTTATAACAACGGTTTTTATTATTGCCGACAAATTGAATTTAAACTTGCACGGCGTTGTTTCCGTCATTAGAAATTCGGATTATTCAACAGTCTTTAATTGGGATTGGCAATCAAAAAATAATTTTTTCAAACAATTTGTTGCCGGAGCTTTTATTGCAATCGTAATGACCGGATTAGACCAAGATATGATGCAAAAAAATCTAACCTGCCGAAATATAAAAGATGCCAAAAAAAATATGTATTGGTTTAGTATTACGCTTATTCCCGTTACCTTAATGTTTATGTCACTCGGCGTGCTTTTGTATTATTATGCCGCACAAAGCGGAATTGAAATTCCGGCAAAATCCGATGATTTATTCCCTCTTTTGGCTTTAAATCATCTTTCGACCTTTGCGGGAATTGTTTTCCTGTTGGGTATTACCGCCGCTGCTTTTTCCAGTGCCGATTCCGCACTTACGGCACTTACCACATCGTTCAGTATCGATTTTTTGAATTTGGATATCAAACAAAACAACAAAAAAGTAAACCGAACAAAACGACTGGTTCATATCGGATTTTCGGCATTACTTTTTATCGTAATACTTATTTTTAAAGCCGTAAACGACGATAATGTTATTTCTGCCGTTTTTAAAGTTGCCGGTTACACTTACGGACCGATTTTAGGTTTATTTGCTTTCGGTTTAATTTCAAAACGTAAAGTAAAAGACAAAGTCGTTCCGTATATTGCACTTATTTCTCCTGTTTTAATCTATTTTATCAGCCGATATTCGGAACAATTACTTTTCGGGTATAAATTCGGATTTGAATTGCTGCTTGTAAACGGGTTATTAACTTATTTCGGATTATTTTTGTTTTC